>CAYZZY010000009.1:2612-24412 GCA_964482745.1 uncultured bacterium | reverse complement strand
CTGGCCGCGTTCGGTTCGAGCGCAACAGGCTGGGCGTTCACTGCGCTTTTTTATTCGGCGCCGCTGCTTGGAAGCTGCTCGGGGTTCATGATAGGGCTGGCGGCCTCGCTGGTGGTTATAAAACTGGTTTTCGACACAGATACATCAAAGGCTTTTACGGTGCTGGTGTTTCACCTGCTGGCGCAGGTAGTGGCCTTTCTCCTGACACTTATTACATTTGGCCCCGGCCTGCATTCCTATCTAACTGTTCCCCTGCCGCCCGGCTGACTCCGATTCAATCAGGAAGCACGGTTTTGCAAATAGGACCGCGATTCCTGCGAGAAGGAACGCAAGCGCATATGCACCGAACGCGAGGTTGTAACTTTCCAGCGCATCGAAAAGGTGGCCCCCTGTAATCTGGCCCAGCGCCATCCCGATCGTGTAGGGAATGCCGATCAGTCCCATTATCTTTCCGAAGGCTTTTATGCCGAATGTCTCACTCACCATAAGCGGGCTGATGACGGCATTGCATCCCTGCCCGAGGCCGTACAGCAGCACAAGCTGCGCGACCGCAAACATCTGGGGCGCTATGCTGAGCGCGGAGAAGATGAGTACAACCAGGCTGATTGATCGGAAGATGTTTGCCGCCGCCGCCATGTAGCGTTTCTGATATCTCTCTGAAAGATAGCCAAATAAAAATCGTCCGGCAATGCTGATACCGAGATTAATGGTCCAGACACGCGTGGCCATGGGACGCGACATGCCCGAATCGATCAGGGATGCGATGACGTGCAGGGTAAAGCCTGAAGAGGCGAACATAACAAAGAATATGGCGCAAAAAATCAGCCAGAAACTGGTTGTGCCAAGCGCCTCGCGCATCGTGTAGCCGGCTTCTTCCCGGCCCGCCTGCGGGGATTCAGACTCCGGGGTCTGACTTTCAGAAGATATGTCAGGTGCGCCTTCAACCTCCAGTCCCATTTCGGCCGGCGAACTCCTGACAATAAGCCATATAAGTGGCAGCGAAATCGCGGCAATCGCGACCCCCAAGATCTCGTAGGCGTTGCGCCATCCCCGGGTCGTAATGAGAAACTCCGCCACGTTCATCCAGACTACCCCGCCGACAGCATTCGCGACGGTGATAATGCCCATCGCTCTTCCCCTCTTTTTATCGAACCACCTGGATATGAGCGTCTGGCAGGGCAGTATTGTCGTCGCAGCCATTCCTATTCCCGAAGCCAGGAACAGGAGGTAAAGCTGATATACGGCAGTGATTCGACTCAAGAGCACAAAACTGACGGAAAGGAGTATCGCCCCCGGGATCATCACGGTTCTTGAGCCGTATCGATCTATGGCGTAGCCGATCACGGGCGTCATGAAGCCTGCGGCCAGTGCTGAGATGGCGCCGGCGTTTGAAAGGCTTCCGCGACTCCAATGCATGTCTTCCGCGATTACCCTTATAAACACCGGGAAGGTAAAAAAGCCGATTCCCGCGCCAACAAACAACGTGCCGAACGCGGCAAGCACTATCCACCAACCATAATATATTTTCCGGGTCACGCCTATGCTTCCGGTTGTCGCGCCTTATGTGGACATCTGACGATGAAGATAATGCTATAGCATACAAGACTTCAAGTCAATGCGTCTCGTGTGGCATGCGTCTCATGTAAATGGCCGGCGTCAAAGGGCCATAAAGGGTGGGTGAGAGGGGAAAGGTGTTGGAAAATCGATTCTCTAATGCCGCAGCGCCAGGATCGTTATTCCCTTAGCATTCGGCCGGTGAGTTCGATGAAGACGTCTTCGAGTGAAGGGTTTCGAAATCGCATGTCGTTGAGTTCGAAGTCCTCCTGTTTCGACAGGCTCAGCAATTCGATAAGGCACTTCTGCATGTCGGAGGTATAAAGGACAACGTTCGAATTCGCGATGGTGATGGCGCTGACGGGACCGATCCGACTGAAAATCTCTTTGTCCAAAGTTCGGCCCGGCGAAAACTCAATCACGTTCTCTCTGTTCAGTTTCGAGACGAGGTTCCTCGGAGAGTCGAGGGCGATTATCTTTCCATGATCGATTATGGCAACGTCATCGCTTAATTTCTCTGCTTCATCCATATAGTGCGTGGTAAGAAAAACGGTCCGGTTGCGCTCCTTGATTGACTGTATCAGGCGCCATACCTCGCGGCGTGCCTGCGGGTCGAGTCCGGCGGTGGGCTCGTCGAGAAATACAATTTCGGGATCGTTCACCAGCGCGAGCGCGAGCGCCAGCCGCTGCTGCTGTCCGCCGGAAAGCTCTGCCGCCATCTGGTTCTTCTTCGAGGAAAGGGAAACTGCCTCCAATACTTCGGCGGCCGGAACCGGATTGTCATAAAAGGATCGAAACAGGTTGACCGTCTCGCCGACCTTGAGCCGTTCGAAAAGGCTTGTCGTCTGGAGTTGTATCCCCATCACCTGTTTGGCTTTTGCATATTCTTTCGGCAGCGCCATATCCAGCAGTGTAATCTCGCCCGAATCCGCCTCTTTAAGTCCTTCAATAATCTCCATCGTTGTGGTCTTGCCCGCGCCGTTCGGTCCCACCAGAGAGAAAATACTGCCGCGCCGAATGGTGAACGAAATGTCGTCCACTGCCCGGATGTTTCCGTACGATTTCCTGAGACCCTTGACTACAAGCGCATATTCGGACATGGATTTATAACCGTTAAGTAAGTGATGGCTTCCCGCCCGCCATTCTAACACTTTTGCATTTCGGGGACAACCGGCCCGAACAGGAGTCCAATCATGAAACGATGTGGCCTTCGCCGAGACAGGATGACAGAATGGAGTTGACGGCCCTATCCAAAAAAGCTATCATTGGCATGACATACAATCTCAAATCTGCAACGACACAATATCTTTCTGCATGACCGCCGGTCCAGGATGGAGATAGAGGATGAATCGTAATTGCTCAAAGATCACGTTGATTCTGCTTGTCGCACTTTTTCTGTTTCCCGGTGTTTCTTTCGGCTCTGGAGGAGGCGGGGCAGTGGATGAGGCCGACAACAGATTTATGTTCACCGATGAAGTCAAGCCCGGAATGAAAGGGTATGGCCTGACGGTCTTTTCCGGCACAAAAATTGAGAGGTTTGATGTAGAAATCCTCAGTGTCATCTATGGCATTGGTCCTCGGAGCGACACCATCCTTGTGCGTGTTTCAGGCGGGCCGCTTGAGAAAACCGGCGTGATCGCCGGTATGAGCGGCAGCCCGGTATATATAGAAGGCCGCATGATCGGTGCGCTTGCCTATTCGTGGAGTTTTTCCAAAGAGGCGATCGCGGGAATCACTCCCATCGAGGAGATGCTGCGACTATTTGATTTCAGCGACAAAAAGGGAGAGCCGTCTGATAATGATTCGACCGCATGGGCGCGTCCAACAAGCTTCGGCGCCAGGCTTCCGGCGGCGATTCCCGATTCCGCCGATATGCGTCCCATTATGACTCCAATGGTTTTCTCCGGATTCTCCTACGAAGCGATCGATCTTTTCCGCAGTCAGTTCGAGGGATGGGGCGTTGTCCCGGTCGTGGGAGGCTCTTATTCGGATCGTCTGCCGGATACGGATGTTTCGTTGGAGGAGGGATCGGCGATAGGGATTCAGCTTATCAGGGGTGATATGAACGCCGCCGCGATCGGCACCGTCACATTGGTTGAAGATGGGAAGGTGCTCGGATTCGGACATCCCTTCATGCTGGCGGGTTCGGTTGATTTCCCGATGACAACGGCATATGTGCATACGGTGCTTCCCAGCATGATTGTTTCCACCAAGGTGAGTTCTCCGTTGAAACCTATGGGCACGCTGAATCAAGACAGAAGCGAGGGAATTGCGGGCGTGCTCGGCGGAGTACCCAAAATGGTTTCCCTGACGCTTCGGATCCAAAAGGAAGAAGAACATTCAGCCAGAGACTTCAGCTTTGAAATCGCCCGCAGCCGCAGATTACTTCCCCAACTGGTCGGGATGGCCCTGGCCGAATCGCTCACCCAGGCGGTAAGCAGAGGCGGCGAGTTTGCCGCAAAAATCAATTATGAAATAGAAATCGAAGGATTCCCAACAATTCGCAATGACGATTTTATCTCCGGCCTGAGCGGATTCCCTACACTGACTTCTATGGGGTTGTTCAGGGACCTCGGGGCGCTCCTGAATAACCAGTTTGAGGAACTCACCCTGAAGTCCATTTCCATGAATATCGAGGCGAGGGAATCGGTTGAATCCGCACAGATCATGGGAGTCCGCATCGGGAAAACCGCTATGAAGCCGGGCGAGCGCATCGACCTCAAGATCACGCTGAAACCGTATATGAAGGATTCTTTTGACGAACAGGTCACGTTGGACATTCCGGAACATTTCCCCGAGGGCGATGCTTTCGTGCAAGTTTCGGCTGCTCCTCAGACCGCCGATTTCGAGAGAATGCGGGCGCCGCAACAGTTTCGACCGGACAGCGCGCAGAGGTTTGTCGAACTCGTTGATATGGATTATCCCGGGAATCGGATCGACATACGGCTGCTGGTCTCCGATCCCGGCGTCGTCATAAGTGGACGCGAAATGTCGGCGCTTCCCTCGTCGGTTTTCTCCATCATCTCGCAGACCAAAGGCAAGGAACCGATCGGCATTACGCGCGCGAGCGTAATGCTGGAGAAGCATACGTTCTTTGATTTTGAGGTCAGCGGTGCAAGTATGATACCGATTACTATCGACCGCAGAGCACAATAGCACGGGGCAGTCAAACAAGGAGGCAGAACGTGATCGTTGTTGTCAAGATGGTTCGGGGCATAGTCTTTTTCGTCATCATGCTCATGGCCGCGAATGTGTGGGCCGTGAGCAGTTCGTTGTGGGAGGTGGACGCAAAGAGCGATTTCGACTCTGGCGAGCCCGATGGGATTTCCATATTGGCGCCGGGCCAGGTTGTTCTCGGACCGCGGGCGACCGTAACGCCTATCGACGCCCTCTATGCCTGGGTCCTCGCAGAGGACTCAAAAGGCAACATCTATGCCGGCACCGGCAACGACGGGAAGATATTCAGAGTATCGCCGAAAGGAGAGGTAGGCCTCTTTGCCGAGGTGGACCTGCAGCAGGTGTTTGCGCTGGCGGTCGACGGGGAAGACGTTCTGTATGCGGGCGGTTTTCCGAGCGGGAAGATTTATTCCATCAACAGGGACGCCGAAATTGCAGAATATTTCGACACCGAGCAGGATTCGGTATGGGCGCTGTGTATTGGCGCCGACAATACCCTTTTTGCCGCCACCGGTGATGAAGGTCGGATCTATCGGATACAGAAGGGCGGTGAAGGCGACATGCTCTATGATTCTCCCGAGCGGCGAATCTTGTCGCTTTTCTGTGACGCCCGGGGGAACCTGTATGCGGGCAGCGAACAGAACGGCATTGTTTACAGGATCGACAAGAACGGACATCCGGGCGTTTTGTATGATACTGAATTGGAAGAAATAACATCGATGACGATGGACTCCGATCTGAATCTTTATGCGGTTTCCTCGCCGGGAGACCTGTTTGTGAAGTTTCCGCCCCAGGTCGCTCCCACTTTTCCGAAAGCAGGCGGGGCCTCAGCCGCCCCGGGCAATGCCGCCGCCCATGTCGGCGCGGGGTCGCCCATGCCGGCGATGCCCGCGATCCCCAGTCCCAAGAAACGCACATGCATTATCTATAAGATTACAGGCGATGGGGTTGCGTCGCAGTTTTGGGTGTCACCCGAGAAGCTGATATTCTCAATAGTCTTCGATGGGAACAATATCCTGGCGGGCTCGGGAGATGACGGAATCATCTATATGATTCCTCCTTCGGGCGAGGCTTCAACCTGCTACAAGTCCGACCAAAAACAGGTCGTCTTCCTGCACCGATCATCAGACGGCTCGATCATCGCCTCTCTCGGGAATGACGCCGGCCTTGTGAGGTTTGATGAAGGATATGTGGAAAATGGTGTTTTTCTGTCGCAAGTGCATGACACCACCACTATCTCCAGATGGGGAAGGGTGTTCTGGGAGGCCGACCTTCTTCCGCAGACCCGGATATCGCTTGCGATCCGAAGCGGAAACAGCGCGACGCCTGATGACACCTGGAGCGAATGGACCAAGGAACAGAACGATTCAAAGGGCTTCGTGCCTGAGTCTCCGAAGGCACGCTACGTTCAATGGCGAGGGACTCTGAACTCATCGCATTTGCAAAAGACGCCGACACTGAACAAAGTCACGGTCGCCTATCTTCAGAGCAATCTTGCGCCCGAGGTGCAGTCTATAGATGTTGCCCCCGATTCTGCCAAGAAAAACGATGGGAAGCCGGGCGCGAGTGTGGGCAAGATGCTCAAGGGCCTGTCTCCCGGAGGGGGTCCGGACAGCGACCAGAAAGGCGCCGGTAAGGCAAATACGGATGGAGTGAAGGCTCCGGTGGATGTCCACAATTCGACGTTGAACATACAGTGGCAAGCAAGCGACCAGAACGGCGACACTCTTGAGTACGCGCTCTATTTCAAGGGTGTGAGCGAAACCCGGTGGAAACTGCTCGAGGACGAGTTGACCGAGACGACCTATAAATGGGACACCGACGCGGTACCCGACGGCGAATATCTTGTAAAAGTGGTGGCCGGCGATTTTCCGTCCAACCCTGTTGAGGCTTCACTCAGCGATGAACTGGTAAGCGAGAAGTTCACCATCGACAATACCTCGCCTGTAGCAGATCGAATGCGGGCTGTTCGGGCCAGAAACTCGGAAGACTATCGGATCACCGCGACCGTATCCGACAACCTTAGCCCGATACGATCGGCTCAATACAGCATCGATGCCGGCGAATGGTTTGCCATATTTCCTAATGACGGAGTCTTCGACTCCCTCACCGAGAATATAGAGTTCACGGTTGGGGAAGTTGAAGAAGGAGAACATACGGTCGTCCTGAAACTGGTGGATTATTTTGGCAATGTGGGCGCGGGGAAAATCACATTTGAAGCCAAATGAAACAGGGTGAAGAGAAAAAGGCGAAGATTCTTGTCGTTGACGACGACCCGAGCGTTGCCGAGCTGCTGAATAGCATGCTTAGTGAGGTTGGCTACGAGATCACGATTGCCAGCAGCGCGGAAGAAGGGCTGACAGGAAGGTCCACCCTGACCTGATTCTGCTTGACGTGGTTCTGCCCGAAATGAGCGGTTTCGAAGCATGCCGGAAATTCAATGAGAACCACAAGGAGCGGTATGTCCCGGTCATCCTTGTGACCTCGATGAGTGAGGTGGGTGACAAAATAAAGGGGCTGGAAAGCGGGGCCGATGATTACATAACCAAACCCTTTTATACAGAGGAGTTGCTTGCCCGTGTGCGCTCGGCATTGCGCACCAAAAGGCTCTATGATGAACTCCAGGCGACACGAGAGAAGCTGACGGAAGCCGAGAAACTTGCCACCCTCGGGAAAATGGCGATCACGCTTCATCACGAAATAAATAACCCCCTCCAGGCGATCCTCCTTTCAGCGGAGAATATGTTGAACGATCTCGAAAGGGGTGATGCCTCGCGGGACGATCTGGATATCATTCTCACGAGCTGCAAGAGGGTCAATGATGTGTTGATGCGGATAACGAATCTCAAGCGCGTTCGCTCATCGAAGTACATTGGCGATACTGATATGATCGATCTGGAAGAATCGGTCTGACATGAATGAAATGATCGTCATCGTCGCCGGTCACAATTTATTCTTTACACGTTTGAGCAACAATGAGTTTGTGACAACAGAAACCGACGACAGCGCCATGGCCAGGCCGGCCCACCTCGGATCGAGAAGCCCCATCGCCGCGAGCGGAATCCCCAGGCAGTTATAGAGCATAGCCCAGAAAAGGTTTTGTTTGACCTTCCGGAGGGTGAACCTTCCCAGCTTTATCGCGCGAACCACATCCATTAAATCGCTTTTTACAAGCACTACGTCGCCGGTCTCCTTTGCGATATCCGTTCCCGAACCTATCGCGATCCCGATGTCGGCCCGGGCGAGCGCCGGTGCGTCATTGATGCCGTCGCCTACCATTCCCACGCGCAGGTTCCGCGACTGATAGTCGATTATGGTTCTGATTTTATCTTCCGGAAGGACTTCGGCTTCGACTTCCTCGATGTCCAGTGCTTGCGCGACCGCCGCCGCGGCCCTCCGGTTGTCCCCTGTTATCATGCATGTTTTCAGGCCGAGACCCTTGAGTTCCTTCAACGCCTGTGCCGCGTTCTCTTTTGGCGTATCCGCCAGCGCCACCATTCCTTTCAGGCTGCCGCCTGAGGCCACATAGACCAGCGTCTTGCCTTCCGATAACAGGCGGTCTGCCTGAAGGCCGGCGCGGGAGATATCGACACCGCATTTGTCCATCAGCTTTGCGTTACCCGCGGCGACCTCAGTCCCATCCAATGAACAGGTGATCCCTTTGCCGCCGATCTCCTCACAGTTCGGGACGTCCGGCGGTTCTATTCCGCGCGAGCGGGCTTCTTCGGTCACGGCTTCGGCAAGCGGATGCGACGACCTGCTCTCGACCGCAGCGGCCAATCCCAGAAACTCGTCTTCGCTCATCTTTTCGTCCAGCACGACAACGTCCGTCACTCGCGGTTGGCCGCGGGTTATCGTGCCCGTCTTGTCGAAAACGATTACTTCCAGACGCGAGATGTTCTCAAGCACCGATGCCTTCTTGAAAAGGATACCTCTTTCGAGTCCTATCCCGCTTCCCACCATTATTGCCGTCGGGGTCGCGAGCCCGAGCGCGCATGGGCATGCGATGACGAGCACTGCGATGGATGCCGAGAGTGCAAGAAAAAGAACACTGGCATCTGGCTCGGTCTTTCCAAAGCTCAGCCAGAGCACAAATGTCACACACGCGGCCAGAACGACCGCTGGCACGAAGTAATTCGAGACCGTATCGGCGAATCTCTGGATCGGGGCCTTATCTCCCTGGGCCTCTTCCACCATCCGCACTATTTGGGATAACACCGAGTCTTTTCCAACCCGAGCGGCGCGTATTTTCAGAACACCTGTAAGATTGACGGTGGCGCCGGTCACCGGGTCGCCGGGCTCTTTGTCTGCGGGGATTGATTCGCCGGTGAGCATCGATTCGTCAATACTCGATGTGCCTTCGATTATTTCACCGTCGACGGGAACCCTCTCGCCCGCCTTTACCAGCACGACGTCTCCGACTGCGACTTCAGAGGCGGCAACGTCCCGCTCCTCGCCATCTATCACAATTCGGGCGCGGTCGGCCTGCAGTTCGAGCAGTTTCCGCAAGGCTTGACTTGCGCGGCCTTTTGCCCTTGCTTCGAGCATCTTCCCGAATCTCACGAAGCAAATGAGCAGCGCCGACGTTTCATAAAACACGTGTGAAGAGGGGAATAGCGAGGGAAGGAAAGTCACCATGACGCTGTACAGGTACGCGGCGCTGATGCCTAATGCGATAAGGACATCCATGTTTGCCGATCTGTTTCTTAGCGAATGGTAGGAGCCTGAATAGAATATGAAGCCCGCGCTGAACTGGAGAATCGTTGTCAATCCGAAAAGGGCATAGACCGTCGCCGCGCCCATGATTCCGGTATACATAATAACGAGTATCGGTATGGTCAACGCGACGCTGTAGAGCAGCCAGTAGAATTCCCTCTTGTTCTCCGGTTCGGCCTCCGTGTCCTCCTCGCGAGGCACATAGCCCAGATCGCGAACCGTGCGAAATATGCGGGCACGGTCGGTCTGTGAAGCGTCATACTCCACGATCGCTTTTTCGGCGGCGAAGTTGACGGCAACCGATTTCACTCCGGCCGCCGAGCCGAGTTTCTCTTCAATGGTGGCGGCACAACTCGCGCAGTGCATCCCTCCCACCGAGAATATGAGCTTCCCCTCTTCATCCTTCTCGTCGGATGAGATCCTGTACCCGAGGGCGCTGACCTTTTCTTCGATAGCGTGCGGATCGAGGATGCCGTCGGCATATTCAACGGTTAATGTCTCGGCTGCGAAGTTGACCGCTGCGCGGGCGACGCCTTCGAGTTCGCCCACGCCTTTTTCTATGGTCCCGGCGCAGCTTGAACATGACATGCCGCCGAGCTTGAAATGGGCGGTTCTCAGTGCGGGAGAAGCCCTGGGCGTCGATGCCGTGTCCGCAGAGGCCGACGATGTCGAATCTTCTTCGGCTGAATCTTCTGCATCATCACCCGTTTCGTATCCGGCCTCTACGATGGCCTCGCCGATCTTTATGGTGGTGAGCTGGTTCTCGTCAAACCGAATGGTTGCCGATTTTCCCTCGAGCGACACGCTGACTTCTTCCACGCCGGGCAGCTTCTTCAAAGCCTCGGTCACCCTCCCGACACAGTGCCCACATGTCATTCCTCTGACGGAAACCTTCTCAGTTCTCATTCTTCAGGTCCTCCATGCTTTCTTCCATTATCACAGATGTAATAGTGGGTGTAAGCTTTCCGCTTTTTCCAAAATACTGACCGAGCAGGCGGGAAATCAGCAATCCCACCGTCAGGCCCCCAATGGCTCCAATGGCACCCCATAAGTCAGCTCGCGCTGAGGCGACCGAGTAGAATCCCATGATAGCTCCCGCGAAAAGACCGAATAGCGGCAGGAGATACGCGAGAAAGGAAGCGCCAATGAGTTCTCTGCCGCTTAATTCGATCCGAACCTGTTGGTTCGCCGAGACTCCAATTGGATCCGCAACCTCTATAATCCTGCTTCCCCCGGCGCCGGGGATGCAACTCGAGGCCATCTCGCAGTGTGAGCACATGCCGCTCTGTGATACTTCAACACGGGCGCGGCCCGCGTGGGCCTCGATGACTTTTCCTGTTTCCGCCTGGATATCGCTCATAGTCTGTCCGTCTTTACGAGTGATTGTGGGTGCATTGGCCGCAGTCTCGCTCCCCGATTGATACGAGAAAGGGCTCCTTCAATCATCTGCCGTCCGGGGCTCTATGATTTGAACCCGAACAGCATCCTGATAATTTCATCCAGCTTCGCGTCCTGCTCGCGCTCCGAACCCGTATGAAACGCTTCGGCGACGCAGCCCTGCACATGTTTTCTGAGAATATTGGCCTCAACATGTTTCATCGCCGCCTCGACCGCCTGCACCTGGTTAAGAATGTCGATGCAGTAGCGTTCCTCCTCGATCATTCGCTGGATACCGCGAATCTGGCCTTCGATCTTCTTGAGTCGGGCGATTTGCTCTCTATGAGTGGTCACAGTTGTCATTTGTAATCCTTTTGGTTTTTCATACTCTGGCCTATTATACCATACACCCCTAGGGTATGCAAGCGCCGGCAATCACACCCCGATCAACCACCATGGACGATCGGGCTGAAGCCTTGCCGGCAGGAACGCCTCGCGCGAAAGATATTTTGCCGGATGGGGAATGTTTTCCAGTATAGCGTTTTTTATACAACTAAAAAAAGCCTTGACAGTACTAGAATAAATATATAGAATTTATTCGCCGTCATCATACAAGGAATCCCACGACGCAACTGGGGGGTGAAATTATCAGGCAAGAGGAATGAATGTATTTTGATGTGTCCTCATCAGCGCCACAGCCTTTGCTTGCGGATAGTGCTCGTATCCGTCGCAGGAATTCCTTAATCATGTGGTGGGGGCATCATATCCCGGCCTTTGTGATTGGCAATGCATCATGTGTTTGCCAACGGATTAGTGACATATGAAGGGGGGTGAGAGCAGGCCCTGAGAGCAGGTATGGGGCCGGATCAACGAACATGATAGTGGGAAGCCTGGTTACTGTAATCTGTTGTTGCGGGTAAACATTCTAGTCCGTGAAAAAGCTGCTTGTAAATGTCCGTTTGAATAGGGTATAAAAGAAGGGAGAAATCCATGCCTGACGATACCGACATCCAGAAAATCAAAGAAGCTCTCAGAACAGGCAAAACAGATATTACGAGGGCGCTGGACCGGCTTTTCACCAATCCGGACCCTGCCGTCCAACACCCGCTTTTGGGGCATCCAAAGTTTGGTGCCATGGATGCTGGCGGCCCGGGCATTCTTGATAATCTGGCGAATATTGGCGGCGTTGATAAAATCCTTTTGGACCGTGGTGTTTCGCCCGGGGAGATTGCACATATCAACGATTGGCCCAACGGTCAGAAGGAGAGTGTTCGACTGGAACTCGTCAAAGCCGTAAAAGGCAATATTCCCATTCACTTCTACTGGGAACTCCATCGCGGCGGTCAAGAAGATACAGAAATCCAGGATCCCGATCAGGCCGGTGAAATCACGGTTACATTCCGCAGCCCATGGGCCAATGCGTCGGGCGATGTTATAGTAAAGGTTGGGTAGTAAGGATAGTATTGCATCTTCTTGATTGTGTAGGACGGGGCCTGGCGCCGGTTTGAGGGGCTGTCAAGCGGCTGCCTGCGATGGAGGGTGTGCTGCGCGCATCTCAAGCATCGGCGCTGCATGCGAGTTCGAAGGGCCTGTCCGTCCCGAGGACAAAGAGCAGCCCGTGTATGAAGATATGCACGATGGGCATCCCCCTTGAGATAGGGGGAAGCCCATCAATGTTCCAGGTTGATGGTATCATAGTGGGGCAGAGTTCGAAGTGTCTGAGAAACAAGGCGGATCCGGTTTTGGAAAAGGCGTGCCTTTCCCCCTCCCGCCATCAGTCGCAGGAAGCAAAAGCTCCGCCTTTATCGGCCGCGATCGCGAGCTGGAACATTTGCATAAGAAGTGGGTACAAGTGCTGGCCGGGCAGCGCCGGCTTGTTCTGCTTGCCGGGGAGGCCGGGATCGGCAAGACGCGCCTGGCATCCGAGTTCGCTCGCATCGTCCATGCAGAGGGAGCGACCATCCTTTTTGGACACACCGACGAGGAGGTAACGCTTCCCTACCAACTCTTTGTCGAAGCGCTTCGCCACTATGTAATCAATTGCCCGCTCGATGTCTTGCGGATACAGATGGAGCCGGTTGGGGCCGAGTTGAACACGCTGATACCGGAGATTCAGGGGTGTCTGCCCGAACGCCCCCATTTGCCGCAAGCCGATCCCGATATCGAACGCCATCACCTTTTCAGCGCATTCGCCACACTGCTGGTGGAAGCCTCCCGTACCCGCCCGATAGTCCTCCTGCTTGATGATCTTCATTGGACCGACAAAGAGACACTCCTGCTTTTAAAACATATCGTTCGCTTGACCGAACAATCTCCTCTTTTAATAATCGGCACCTATCGCGAGGCCGGGCTCGACCGGACGCATCCTTTGTCTGATGTACTCGCCGATCTTTACCGCCACGGGGCTGCCGTTCATAAGATTCGTCTAGGAGGACTGGATGAGGCCGGTGTAGGCGCCCTGATCAACGCGCGGCTCGGCATCGAGGCGCCACGGGAACTCATCCATACCATCCATGTGCAGACCGAGGGAAATCCCTTTTTCATAGAAGAAGTTCTCCATCATCTGGAAGAGATCGGCGCCTTTCACCAACATGATGGTCGTCTTATGATTGCCGGAGAGATCAAGCAGATCGGCATTCCGGAAAGTGTGAAGGATGTTGTCCGTCAAAGGCTTGCCCGTCTTTCGGAGGAATGCAATGGTGTCCTTGCCGTTGCATCCGTCATCGGTCGCGAGTTTAATCTGGAAAGCCTGGAGCGAGCAAGCGATTTCTCGGGTGACCCGCTTCTTGATCTGTTGGAGGAGGCTGTTGCGGCCCATATTGTTTTAGAGACACCCGGCACTGTCGGTCACTATAGATTCTCGCACGCCCTTATCCATGAAACCCTGTACGAGGAATTGACTACTACACGTCGGGTGCGTCTTCACGGCCAGATCCTCCAGTATGCGGATAACAGCGGCGTGAAGCTCGCCTACGAGGTGCTCGGGGGCGGAGGCTCCTGTATTGCCGTTACCGGTCTCAGCAATTGCCCTTCAGTTCGTCCCCGCGACAGGGCCGGGATCACTCGCTGGGATCGCATATCCAGCTATTGTCGAGTGATTCTTTATGATCGCCGCGGGGTCGGTTTCTCGGCCGCTCCCAGTCGAGGGTATAGTCTCCTTGCCAGCGTGGAGGATTTGCGGGCCGTACTCGATGCTGTCGGGGTTGGGCGGGTTATTTTATGGGGAGCCACGGATGGCGGTCCTCTGGCCATCGCCTTCGCCGCTCAATATCCCGAGAGGGTTGCAGCGTTGATACTCGCGGGCACAAGTCCCAAACTTTACAATTCGGAAGACTTTACGCTCGGGATCAATCCTGCCGCTATGGCTTCTTTCCTCCGGGCCGACGCCTCTGATCCCAAGGGCGCTGTCTCCCAGCTAACCGGTACAAGGCCCGGTCCCCGTACACAGGCTATAGATGAGGTGATACGGCGAGTTCCTCCCCATGCCTGGTCAAAGATTATAGGGTCAATCGGCGCGGCCGACGCGCGGCATTTTTTATCAAAGGTTCATACGCCGACCCTGATTATCCACGACCCGGACAACCACTATATTCCTGTAGAAGCTGCACATTATACTCATGAGCGCATACAAGGCAGTAGACTGGAAATATCCACAGATTATGCGAAATCACCTTATGGAGAGGCGCTATATCGCGCGATTGAGACCTTTATCAAAGAAGTAACCACAGACATCCAAAAGCCTGGGGATCTATCCAACTACCATCTTGCGCGGACCCGAGAGGCTCTGGCCAAGGGAGACCTGGGGCGGGCCTCTCTCCATGCCGAATTGGCCGTGGAATCCAGTATCAATATGGGATCCTCGGCCACTCTGGCCATGGCGCATCTGACAAAAGCCTACGTCATGCATGAACTCGGAAAACATGACAAAAAAAACGATCATCTTACACAAGCTCTCAATATGGCCCGTGAGATTAAGAACGAGCATGCCGAATTCTGTGCCCACTGGGCGGCGGCCGTGTTTTATTCGGACCGGGATCAATGGGATTTCTGTCCGGAGTCTCTTCGGGAAGCCCTTGCCATCGGGAGAAAACGAGCATTTTTTGACACCTTTATCAATCAATCTCATGTTGCGGCCAAGCTTTGTGCCAAAGCGCTTGAAGCTGAGATAGAGGTCGAGTACGTGCAAGACCTTATTCGGAAGCGGGATTTGTTCCCTGACAAGCCGCCACTTCATTTGGACAACTGGCCTTGGAATTTGAAGCTATACACACTTGGGCGGTTTCGCCTGGAGATGGACGGAAAACCCGTCACATTTACCGGGAAGACCCAGCAAAAGCCGCTGGCAATGCTTCAGGCGCTCATTGCATTCGGAGGAAGAGACGTAAACGAAGAGAAGATAGCTGAAGCTCTCTGGCCTGATGCGGAAGGTGATATGGCCCACCGGTCTTTTGCAACAACGCTGCACCGCCTGCGGCGGCTGGTCGGTCAGCATGAGGCCATCAGTCTGCAGCGAGGCTGTCTGACCCTGCATGATCGTTATTGCTGGGTGGACGCAAGAGCATTTGAACATTTTATCAGTGAAGCCGACGCCCTGTGGGAGAAGGAATCTCCTAACGACAAAGACGTCGCAGAAGCCGTCCAGGTGACACGAAAAGCCATTGAAATCTACAGGGGTCCCTTTCTCGCCGGCGAAACAGAAGAATTCTGGGTGATTTCCGCTCGCGAAAGCTTGCGGAGCAAGTTCCTCCGCTCTGTGGAAAGGCTGGGTCGTTACCGGGAAAAGGTCGGCCAATGGAATGAGGCGGTGGAATGTTACCAACGCGGTCTCGAGATTGATGATCTCCTTGAAGGGCTTTATCGGCGCTTGATGGTCTGTTATGCGCAGATTGGCCGAAAGTCAGAAGCGGTATCAGTCTACGAGCGGTGCAAAAAGGTTCTTTCGATGGCCCTTGGAATCGATCCCTCCCCCGAGACTGAGGCCATGCGCGAATCCCTCTTTTCTGAAAAAAATCCGTAGAAATTACGATTTTTCAAGAAATCTGCAGAGAATTACCCCCCAACCCCTCTAAATGTAACCTATTCGTAACCTGTTCTGTGGTTAAATCCCTTATGAGTTCCCGATGTTCAATCGGGCCAAAAAGATGGTTTGTGAGTGTGATTGAATGCACGCGGCCGGAAGAAGGTGGTTATGGAAAACTATATTATCCGTATTTATCGTCGTGATCCGAATAGTCCTGGAAAAATAGTGGGAATAATCGAAGAGGTAGGCGGCAGCGAGAAGAGGGTCTTTAAGAACTTCGACGAGTTGTGGTTAACTCTTGTTTTTCCGAATATGGATCTTCCCAAAGCTCAGGAAGAGGGGAAAGAGAAAGATGCGATCTCTCCAACATCAACTCCTGATTGAAGTTACAGGTGAAAAAGCCGGCCTCCTAAGGAGGTGGCTGTTTTCGGGAACAGGTTTGTTTTCACGGTAGGATGAAATGGATCAAGGTTTTGCGGAGAGGGGTAAGGAGGAGTTCCATGGATTTTGCAGAGGGAAAAGAAATGTCAGGTCTGGCCGAAGTGGTGAACAATAGGGCGGACGCCCTCTCGCACCTGGACTACCAGTTTATTCCCAAGGGGAGCGGGTTCATTCATGACCTCATGGGCGGTAGTCTGAAACTGGAAGAACTGACCCATGAGGCGTGCACAAAAGAGATAGAGGCGGTCGTCGCGACGGTAGAACCCGGCGTCTCCTGTTGGGAAAGGAAGCTGTGCTCTGGGAGCAGATGGTATTTTATACTTGAGGGGAAATTGGAAATCCTGGTCAACGATACCTCGTATATTCTTGATGAGGGAGATTCTATCTATCTCAGTCCTATCGACTCTCATATTTGGCGCAATGCTGCGGAAGAAACTGCGAGGGTCCTGATGTTTTGCTCGCCCCCGTCGCAATAAATCACTTTTTTGCTTTTTGAAGGTATTCCATGTGGTTTGCGGCCACGGACCAGGGAAGGGAAGGCGGTGAAGGTCGAACCCTCGCCGCGCTTCCCTTCTCGCGTATAATCGATAAGATTGGCTTCCAGCAACGAAGAACTTATCCTTTCCAGAAAGCCTTCTCCCCCCCCCTCCAAAACGGCATTCATAGGGGCGCCGGCCCTGGCTTGACAGCCGGCCTGGTGTCTGGGCTCCAGCGAACCGGTCAAGCCGTTTGTTGCCGGCCATCTCCTCGATTTTCCTCCATAGAGAATCGCAGTCGATGTGTTTCTCCGACATGCCCATTTCGCCAAAAACTTCTGCATCACACTCATCTGCGCGGGACCGGCTTGACACGGGCAATGGTTTTGCCATATTATTCCGCTGACGGGTTCGCGCACCTGCGCAAATTTCCGAGAGGGTCTTCGCGCATCCCCCAATAGCTCCCGAGGAACGGGCAAAACTGCGGAGACGACCGGTATCCTTTTCTCGTCATTCACAAAGGAGCTTTGAAAACGATGTCCATGAATATATCATTTTCCATTCTGAAGCCCTTGTCGCGCGTAGCGGCGCTCTTTCTTATTGTCGTGATTTCAAGCATATCGTTGCCGGTCTACTGTGCTGATATGGCCGCCGAAGAGGAAGAATCAGAATCTCCACTCTTTCACGAGAGAATAGCCAGAGGATGGGCCGACTGGCCTCACTCTGAGAAGTTCAAGGTGACATTGGAATATCGCAATTATTCCTATTTTGAAGGGGAATCTCGGGGGGACAGCCGCGATTCAATAAACGAGGGGCATCTCGAAGTTGAATATGACACCTATGTTCGAGACAACATGCGTCTCTTTATAGATGCGCACCTCCAGGTCGATGACGATGATTTCACCCATGGTTTTGTGGACGATTTGGAAGACGACGACATCAAGCGAAACTATTTTAATTTCACCGAGGCATTCATTGATATCTATTTCGACACATATGATCTACGCCTTGGGAAGCAGATAGTAAACTGGGGAAAAGCCGATTCTGTGAATCCGACCGATAACATCAATCCAACAGATTATTCCAATTTGTTGGATGACGAAGATATAGGAGTCGTCGCGGCCAATTTCAATTATTACTGGAATGAGTGGAACTTCCAATTTGTCGCAGTGCCCGGGTTCACTCCCACTCGTTTTCCCCCAACGGGGACGCGTTTTTCGGTGATTCCTCCTGATCCGATGTTTCCCGTCGTCGACCCCGAACTTCCTTCCAATACCATCGACAATGCGCAGTTCGGCGTCCGACTGCTTACGACATATCGTGGTTGGGATTTTTCGGCCAGCTATTATGACGGCGTAAACGACGTCCCGGTGGGGACATTACGCTTTCTTCCAGGTCCCACGGTGGTTCCCGTTTATAATCGCTTCCGCGCCATTGGAGGCGATTTTGCCACAACGTTCGAACAATGGGGCTTTCACGGCGAGGCGGCCCAGATCATCTTTGATGGCGACGAGCAGGACTCATATTTTCAGTATGTGCTTGGGGTGGACTACACGAAGGACAACATCCTGTTTGACCAGGACCTTTTCGTGATTGTAGAATATGTAGGCGAAGATGTCACCGAAAAAGCGACCGGTTCAGACATGGGCGCGTCGCTTGACAGGGTGCTCACGAGCGCGGTCGCGATCAATGTCACCTGGGAATTCAGCGACTATACAAAACTCGAGGTGACGGGCGCGTATGACTTTGATCAGGGTGACGATTACTTTTTTCAGCCTCAACTGGTTCACCAGATGAATGACTACTTCGAGATAACGGTTGGGATTGATGTGATTGGGGGACCGAAGGATACCTTTCTCGGACAGTTCAAGGACAACGACAGGTTTTTCGTCAAGTTGAAGTATGCTTTCTGATGCCGGGTGTTCGGCTGCAATCTTTCATAATGAGGAGGAAAGAGAAATGAACTTTCGGAAACATGGCGCGCTCATTCTTCTGACAGTACTATTGTCGCTGTTCGGCCTGAGGGCGAATTCAGAGGAACTCACCGGCCGGCAGGTAATGGAGTTGGAAGAAGAGCGGAATAAGGCCAGTGACGAATTTAACACGATGAGCATGAAACTTGTTCATAAGCGGGGCAACGAGCGAAACAGAAAAGTGGCATACTTCATGAAGACGGATGAGAATGACAACGACAAGATTCTCATGCGCTTCATCACGCCCCCGGATGTGAAAGGCGTCGCGGTGCTCACCATAGAGCATAACGACAGAGATGACGATCAGTGGTTCTATCTGCCCGCAATTCGAAAGGTGCGAAGAATATCATCCAGCGGGCAGTCGGAAAACTTCTTCGGCACGGATTTCACTTACGAAGACATCCGGTCTGAAAAGTATGACGAGCACCGCTATACGGTCAAAGGAACCGAGACCGTGGACGACCATGAGTGTTTTCTCATCGAGGCGGTTCCGGCGACCGAAAAACAGAAAAAGGAAAGCGGTTACAGCCGCCGTGAAATCTGGATCAGGAAGGATATTTTCTTTACGGTCCAGGCCAAGTATTATGACAGAAAAGGGGAATTCTTCAAGTTGGAGTTTCGCAAGGACATCGTCGAGGTCGCCCCGAACATCTATCGTCCGAACTTGATGGAAATGAAGAACCTCAAGACCGGCCATACAACGCAGCTTACGTTCGATGAACGACAGATAAACAAGGGGCTGGATGACGGCATCTTTGATGTAAATAAGTTGACGCGAGGATAGCACCGCCGGCCAGAATTGGTTATCTTTATAAGAAAGCGAAGCAACCGGCATTATGGCGACCTCCAGCGTATCTCCGGCAGGGCCTGCTTCGATAAAAAGAAGGAGGTGGTATTGCGGATACTTCGATGGGAGTGTCGGGAACGCGGTTTACAGGTGAGACGCGACTCACCATATCTGAGAGATGAATAGAGGAACCCGAAGCCATCCCACATGATGCGATCCAGACATGTGATATGAACCCTGTTCTGTTTGACCCCTTCGTTTCCGTCTTCACGCAAGACACGTAGAGTGCTCCAAGAGAATTCCCGAAGCACCCCCCGCGAGTTCGAGCGCAGAGTGACTCTTGAAACCTGACGGAAGCATTCGCTTCACGCGGTGATGTGTGGGGAGACCACCAGCGAGTTCAGGGAAAAACGGAAAAGTGACTGCTATTAAAGGCAGCGATCATTTCCCGGAGAAGCGAGGCTGATGAGAGACCTCCCTGCAGGCTCCTTCGCTCGCCATGTCAGCTTGCGCAAGGGAGGGCGATTTCCCTTGCTTTCGGGGGGATTCGGCTTGACAACCCATGAGGATTGTGGTAGCATAACCGGCGTTAAATCTATATCCCACCCGAGGAGGTTTGCACCACCCATGACGCTTAATGAAAGACAGGAAGAAGACAACGTGGAACAAGATGAACTGGCAGGCGCAATCGAAGAGGAAGCTTCTGCCGCACCGGAAACTCCGTCGGCGCTTAAAAAAGGGCTCGACGATGTAGATTTCGACAAAATTGAAGACATGTCAGAAATCTATGAGATGACCCTCAAAGACTTTGAAGAGGGGGAGGTAGTCAGAGGCGAAATTGTCTCCATCGGTTCCGATACTGTGCTTGTGGACATCGGATTCAAATCGGAAGGAACGATTTCGATTTCTGAGTTTCCGGAGCCCGGCAAGCTGAAAGTAGGCGACGAGCTGGACGTCCTCATTGAGATGGTCGAAGATCAGGACGGCATGATCGTGCTTTCGAAGACGAAAGCCGACAAGATCAAGAACTGGACGAAAATCCAGAAGCTCTTTGATGGAAACGAGGCTGTAGAAGGGAAAATTGTCAGAAAAGTAAAGGGCGGCTTTAAGGTTGATATCGGACTCGATGCCTTCCTTCCTGCTTCACAGATCGCGCGCCGACCGATCGGAGACCTTGATCAGTATATCGGGCAGACTCTTTCATTCCGGATCATCAAGCTGACGAAGCGGCGCCGGAACGTGGTCCTTTCAAGGAAACAGGTCCTCGAGGAGGCCAGAAGCGAAGAGAAAACGCGTCTGCTGGCAAGTCTTGAGATCGGCCAGGAACTCGACGGCGATGTAAAGAACATCACCGATTTCGGGGCTTTCATTGATGTCGGCGGCATTGATGGATTGCTCCATATAACGGACATGTCCTGGGGCAGAATAAAACATCCCTCCGAAGTTGTTTCGGTTGGTGACAAGGTAACCATCAAAGTCCTCAACTTCAATAAAGAAGAGGAAAAAATATCGCTCGGTCTCAAACAGATGTCCCCCAATCCGTGGACCGACGTCAGCGAGACCTATCCTGTAGGGGCCGTTGCGCGCGGCAAGGTCGTAAGCATGACCGACTACGGCGCATTTGTTCAGCTCGAGGAAGGCGTGGAAGGCATGGTTCATATCTCGGAGATGTCATGGACCAAGCGTATACGGCATCCCTCGGAAATCGTCCACATCGGGCAGGAGGTAGACGTCAAATTGCTCAAGGTGGATGCCCAAAGCGAAAAGATCTCCCTTGGCATCAAGCAGATAGGTGAGAATCCGTGGCTCAAGATGAGGGATAGATACCCGCCGGGTTCAATCGTTGATGGATTGGTTCGCAATCTGACCGATTACGGCGCATTTATTCAGATTGAGGAAGGTATTGACGGTCTTCTCCATATCTCGGATATGTCGTGGACAAAAAAGATCAACCATCCCTCCGAGGTGCTTAAGAAAGGTGACGAAGTCGAGGTTCAGGTTCTCAGTATCGATCCTGACAACGAAAAGATATCGCTTGGACTCAAACAACTTGAATCCGATCCATGGCGCGATGTCGGGCAGAGATATCGCGTTGGCGACTCTGTGGAAACCACCATCTCGAAGCTGGTCTCCTTCGGCGCCTTTGCCCGGCTCGATAGCGGAATCGAAGGGCTTATTCATATATCCGAGCTATCAAGCGAGCGAATAGCCAAGCCCGAAGAAGTTGTGCAGCCGGACGACACGGTGGTCGTCAAAATTATCAGTGTTGATCCCTCCAC
>CAYZZY010000009.1:0-2512 GCA_964482745.1 uncultured bacterium | reverse complement strand
CCCGCTCGAGGAACAGCAGGCGGAGGCGGGAACGGAAGCACCTTCGGTGGAAGAAGAACAGCCATCCGAGGAAGAACCGGAGCGACCCGGGATTACGACCCCCGAACAATAGTTTTCGAAGAACAGAGGCCGCGTTGGCACAGTCTTCCCGGATTTGTGCCGCAGTGAGGCAACTGCCGGAGAAACTTGAGTTCATAATCAGCGATACGAGAGGTCCGTGTGAGGCGTTGACCGGACCTCTTTTGACCTTCCAATAGAATCGGCGACCGCCGGTGTGTCGTCCTCCCGGCCCGGATTCAAGCACGCAGCTTTATGAATATTAATAATGTTGTGCCGGCAGTGAGAGGCTGATAAGCGGACCAGCAGAGAGCAAGCGGGAGATATTCCTGATAAGCGAGGCGGGCGTTTTTCCCTCGCTCTTTTTATTATGGGCGGAACGCTCTGTCAAGCGGTTAACCACATCACGGAGAGATCATGAAATTCGCTTTGTTGGTAGGGGACGGGATGGCAGACTATCCCCTTGAAGAACTGGAAGGACACACACCGCTCGAGGTAGCTGACACACCCAACATGGACCGGCTTGCCCGGGAGGGCGCCGTTGGCCTGGTCCGCACCATCCCGGATGGAATGCCGCCGGGAAGCGACATTGCAAACCTCAATCTGCTCGGATATGATGTGACAAGATTTTACACCGGGCGCGCCCCGCTCGAGGCGGCCAGCCTCAATATCGAGCTTTCCGACGAGGATGTCGCCTTTCGCTGCAACTTCGTCACCGTCATCGACGACGTGATGATCGATTATAGCGCAGGCCACATAAGCAGCGAGGAAGCCGCCGAACTCATTGAAGCTGTCGATCGCGAACTGGGGGGAGAATCCTTCAGGTTTCACGCCGGGGTGAGCTACCGGCATTTGCTTATAGCTCGACCTGACGCGGACAAGAGGTGGGACAGCGCGCTGGCGTGCACGCCGCCGCATGATATACTCGATCAACCGATAGCGGAATACCTGCCCAGCGGGGATGATGAGAAGCTTTTCAATGAGCTGATGAGGAGATCCGTTGAAATCCTTTCGAATCACCCGGTCAACATGCGAAGGGTGGAAACAGGGAAAAGGCCCGCCACCATGATATGGCTCTGGGGTCAGGGCAAGCGCCCTTCGATGCCGACCTTCCCGGAACTCTATGGGATAACCGGCGCTGTTATCTCTGCCGTCGACCTCATCCGGGGCATGGGTAAATATGCAGGGCTCTCCGTTGTCGAAGTGCCGGGAGCCACCGGATATTTCGATACCAACTACTCCGGCAAGGCCAGCTACGGTCTTGATGCGCTCAAGCATGGCGATTTCTTGTTTGTGCATGTCGAAGCTCCCGACGAGGCCGGCCATGTGGGCGACATAGAAGAGAAAATAAGGGCGATTGAGAATTTCGACAAACTTGTTGTCGGCCCTGTCGTTGATGGAATCTCAGGATCGCAACACTATCGTGTGATGGTGCTGCCCGACCATTTCACGCCTATCAAGGTTCGCACGCATGTCGCGGATCCGGTCCCTTATGTGGTATACGGAACAGGTGTGCCCGGGGGAAAAGCCGGCGGCTTCAGTGAGGCAGAAGCCAGGAAAGAGGGCATACTAAAGGAAAAAGCATTTGAGCTTTTACCTTCTTACCTGAAGGATTGAGAACCTGAAAACATCCATTTTCTTACTGAAAGGTGGGAAAACAACGTGGCTTTGATTGTTCAGAAATATGGCGGAACTTCGGTGGCGGACGCCGAAAAGATCAAGAATGTTGCCAGGCGTATCGCCCAAACGAAATCAGAAGGCAATAACCTCATCGTCGTTGTTTCCGCCATGGGGAAGATGACCGACGAGCTTGTGGATCTGGCATGCCAGATAACCGACTCGCCCGATGAACGCGAATATGATATGCTGCTTTCGACAGGTGAGCAGATTTCGGTTGCGTTGCTTGCGATGGCGTTGCATTCGGTCGGACATGAAGCTATCTCATTCACCGGGGGGCAGGTGGGCATACGCACGGACAGTTGGCACACAAAAGCCAGAATCGTCTCGATAGAGACGTCGCGGATACAGAAAGAGCTGGACGCGGGCAAAATTGCCATTGTCTGCGGCTTCCAGGGCGTGGATGAAGACCTCGAAATCACCACACTTGGTCGAGGTGGGTCGGATACGAGCGCCGTAGGGTTGGCCGCCGCCTTTAACGCCGACCTGTGTGAAATATTTACTGACGTAGATGGCGTGTATACTGCCGATCCGCGCATTGTGCCCGAGGCCAGAAAACTGGCAACAATCTCCTACAATGAACTTCTCGAGATGGCCAGCCTCGGAACGCAGATAATGCATATCCGCGCAGTTGAATACGGCAAAAAATGCGGAGTGCCGATGAGAATCCGTTCGAGTTTCAACGATGATCCGGGCACTCTTGTGACAAAGGAGGTCGCATCAATGGAAAAGGTGCTAGTGAGCGGAGTCACCCTGAACGAAAACGAAGCGAAAATCA
>CAYZZY010000008.1:0-25599 GCA_964482745.1 uncultured bacterium | reverse complement strand
GCGTCCGTAGACCAATGTCATATAGGTCCCGTCCATATTCTCGCGCACGCCGCAATAACCCCGTTCTTTGGGTGCAATCTTGCATGCGCGAGGACATATCTCGCATTCAACTCGGCCTTCCTCGAGCTTTTTGTAGTACATTGCCTCGCGTACGAATCCATCCGTATCGCCTGATTCGCCGGCTTCGGCCTCGGGAAGAATTGCGCTGCCGTCCCGGCGGGCTCGGCTGTAGGCCATGACACCGCCGCCAACGCACAGTGCGGCCGCGCCTGTCTTAAAGATAAAGTTTCTCCGGCTGATATCGCTCATTCCGTTTCCGTTCCTGCGGCCAAAAGAATACGATCCGCTCCTATACTACGAAATGGTCTTCCTTGATATATTTTTAAGATCGCCAATGCCAAGGCCGCGTTCGGATGCTGTCCTTATGTAGTTCGGCTCGCGGCCTGCCTCCTTCAATGGAGGCATTCCCACTTCATGCCTCTTCCGCTCGATAAGCTCCAGGCCGATCCGGTCGACAGCCACGGGATCATTCCCGACGATAAGCGTCGCCGCAGGCCACGTCCATTGCGGTCGAAAGGCGGGGCCGCCGTGATACTGCCCTTTCAGCCCGTCGCATACAACAAGACGAAGCTTTTTCGTTATGAAAGGATGAGTGTTCAGATCGGCAATGTAGGGATCACAGTTGTTATCATGGTACTTGTTGGGATTGTGAATGGCCCCGTAGAAATTCTTCATTCCCAGCGACACGCCGGATAGATCGTGGTCCTTCAGGACCGGCACGTTGATAATCGCAGTGCATACTCGAGAGAGTATCCTGCTGAAACAAGAACCGATCTCCCCTGAAAATTCGAGGCCTTCTTCGTATCCGATTCCCCGCGAATCGGTGGCGAGAACCTTCGCCCCATTCACGCTGTCCCTGGAAAAACCCGCGGCCTCAAGCTCGTGCTCCTGGCGATCCCAGACAATTATCCTGTCCATGGAGATTCCGGCGCTCGCCAAACCGTCGACTATGGCGGCCACCAGCGCCGGATGCGAGGCCAGGCCGGCGCCAGCCAGAGAGTTTACCTTTATCCCGACGACATCTCCAGGCATAAAAAGGCTTCGCCAGGCGGATTGAGCATCGGGCTTTCCGGCAAAAGCAGCTACCGAATCATTCAAGAGCCGAATGACCTCGGCGCTTTTAATCTTCGCTTCGCTCTCGCCGGCGGAGGCCCGCTTCGCGATCACGACTTTCGCCTTTGAAGGTGCGGGAGAATGGATCCGCTGCGGCTCGGATTCTTCCGAACCCGCTGCCTTGGCATTCTTGCTCTTCGCAAGGGCCCAGAGCCCTGCCGGCGCGGCGGCCAGATAGTGAAGGAATCTCCGGCGGGTTTGCCTTGCCGTGTTCATGAGAAGAAATGCTCCAAGCGGCTGAGTTTCTTGCAGGAACTGCTCATAAGATTCGACAACTTCCGGGGGACTTTCTGATCTCTCTTATATTCTAAACGCTGTTCGAAAGAATGTCAAAAGGAAAAAGATGCTGTGAATTCCGTGACGCATAGCTTTCTGTTTGACCCATCCGAATGAACGTGCTAGAATACGCAAACAGCCGGCAGATGCTGCCGCCTGGGAGGAATATCGCAACCTTTTCCCGAAGCTATCGTCTGTGGCACGTTCGAAGAATCAGGAGACATTCATGAGACATTCGAGGAGAATCATCTTTTCACTAACGGTGCTTCTGATAGCTCAGTTCGTTGGGGGATGCGCGTTATTCGATAAGGAGGAAGAACTGGACATCAGTCGCAAGGTGAACGTCATTGTGTTCCCGGTTCGGCATCTTGAATTTGACAGTCTGAAAGGCTGGCAGGAAGCCAATAAAATAGACCTTTCTGGCTCGGTGAAAAACGTCTCGTATTCAATGCTTTCGAATGTACGACTGCAAGCTGACATTCTGTATCCCGGCGAAATCTCCGGCCATTCGGTCATGGTTCCGGTGCAGCCGCCTGTGCTTGAGTCCGGTCAGACAGGCCAATTCTCTCTCTCGGAAGAGGTCGATCGCCCGGTCAGGCACGTCGAAATTCATGCTTTTTGGGGAGATCCCTCCCCGCATTAGCGCTCATGTTATGCCGTCAGTCTCGGCAAAAAAGGTCATTATGGACTTCAGCCACCTGCAGAAGCAACAGCGTTTATTTCTCTTGATATTCTCTGGCCCGGCGTCTATAATATCACCAATATTCATATCCTGGGATTGGGCGGAAATAGTCAGTTTCTGTCTGCACACAGAGCTTTTTCGACGAGGCAATGCGTAAGCATCCCCCCTTTACTTTGACGAATACATAATCATCCCCTTCGAAGCAGTCAAGGCAGCGGGCTTACTTTGGCATTATGAAGGATAGAATAGAATGAAGATCGGCGATCTGACTAGAATCGCGCTCAAGATAGCTGCCATTCTGCTCCTCGTCTATTGCTTTCTGCTGAGCATAAGCCTGATGCAGAGCGCTTTTCTACTTTTCGGAGAGGGTTTTGCCGACAGATTGTTCTCACTTGCAAGCAATAAGTTCATAGGGCTTTTCGTGGGAATACTGACGACGGCTATTGTACAGAGTTCATCATTCACCACATCGGTAGTTGTAGGCCTTGTGGGGGGCGGGGTTCTTGATATAGGTCTGGCTATACCCATAATAATGGGGGCGAACATCGGCACAAGCGTAACGAATACTCTCGTGGCGCATGGGCACATCACCAGGAAGGAAGAGTTTCGACGGGCGGCGGAGGGCGCTCTCATACACGACATAATGAACGTGCTGGTAGTCATCGTGTTGTTTCCGCTCGAAATGATGTTCGGGTTTCTGGAAAAGACGGCAAGAATTGCCACAAGCGTGTTTGGCGGAGTCGGCGGAACCACTTTCACCAGCCCTATCAAAGCAATAATCAAGCCAGTCTCACATTCGATTGCAGAAACGGTAACAACACTGGTGCATGCGCCGGCAGCGGTACAGGCAACGATTGTTCTGGTTCTTGCCGTGCTGATCCTGTTCTTGTCGCTGTATTATATTGTGAAGGTGCTCAAGAGTCTGGTCCTTTCAAGGGTTGAGAGTTTTTTCAGTACTTACATATTCAGAAACGCCGCGCTGAGCCTTTTTGTGGGACTCGCAATAACGGCCCTGGTCCAGAGCAGTTCGGTCACAACTTCCCTGATCGTTCCCATGGCCGCCGCGGGCATTCTAACGCTCGAGCAGATTTTTCCCTACACGCTTGGGGCAAATGTTGGAACAACGGTCACAGCGATACTGGCTTCTTTGGCGACCGTCTCGGTCGGAAATATGGGCGGTGTAACCATAGCGTTTGCCCATCTCTTGTTCAATGTTTCCGGCATCTTGATTTTTTATCCGCTCAGGTTCATCCCCATTGGCCTGGCGAGAGAAGCGGGAAGGAGGACGGCCGAAAACAGGTTTTTCCCCTTTATCTATGTGCTTACCTTGTTCTTTTACATGCCTGGTGTTTGTATATACGTTAGCGAGTTCGGGTTCACCGTCTTTGCCGTCCTGCTCATTGCCAGCCTTCCGGGCGGGATTATCCTGTTCAAGATTGGCTCCAAAATGATTCGAAAGAGGACCGATGGCTGATGAAACAGAAAGGCGCCAATATTCTGAACTTCAAACGACGTCCGGATAGAACAAAAAATCATGACTATGAAACCTGAAGAGGATGGTCTCTGATGTTGAAAAAACTTCTTGACATGTTGAGGGCGAAAGCGCCTTTGAAAGGTATGCTGGAAGAGTTTATCCAGATGATAGAGAAAGCCGAATTGATGTTCGAGGCCTCAATGCAAGTTCTGATGGGAGATAGAAGCACCGTCGATGTGAAGAAAGAAATCTATGCAAGGGACAGGGAAATAAATGAACACCAGCGGAGCATACGGCGAAAGATTATCAACCATCTCAGCATACAGCAGGGGGCCGATGTGCCCATCTGCCTGGTGTTTATGAGTGTTGTAAAGGATGCCGAGCGTATCGGGGACTACTGCAAGAATATATATGAATTGGGAGAGATGTTGGCCATAACGTTTGACCAGGGACGCTACAAGACGCCTCTTAAAGAATTAGCCGATCAGACAGGGGATCTTTTCGGGCTGACCAAAAGGGCCTTCGAACTCTCTGATAAGGAAACGGCACATGTAGTTATCAGACAAGGGAAGACAATCAAAAAACAATGCGACACAACCCTTCAGCAGTTGATAGTGGACGATCTGCCTACCAATAAGGCAGCAGGATATACACTTCTGAGCCGCTATATCAAGCGAGTTTCAGGTCATCTTGTAAACATAGCGACAAGTGTCGTCACGCCTGTTGACAAGCTCGACTATACGCACAAGTCCTAATGGTCGAAGGGGAAATTGTCAGACATTGGAGCAATATGACCGACAAGTCCCCCTGACCTTGTGTAGCGGTTTTCAGCTATCCGATGGCCTCGTTCCCTGTTTCTCCAGTCCGTATTCGAATGCAAGAAGCCAAATCCAGCACGAATATTTTGCCGTCACCGATTGCCCCGGTTCTTGCTCCCGAGATAATGGCGTTCACCGTCGGCTCTACAAAGTCCTCATTGACCGCGATCTCGATCCTGACTTTTTTCAGAAGGTTTACCTCCATATCGACACCGCGATATGTCTCCGTATATCCCTTCTGTTGGCCGCAGCCAAGTGAGTTTGTAACGGACATTTTAAAGACCTTGGCGTCAGAAAGCGCTTTTTTTACATCGGGAAGTTTGTGGGGCTGTATAAATGCTATGACCAGTTTCATGGCGGTCTCCTTTCTTGTTCTCGGCCCGTGCCGACTCTCTATTCCGTGGTGAAAATCTGGAACCCGCTGTAAGCTTCCATCCCGTGCTCTTCTATGTCGAGGCCTCTGAGTTCTTCTTCCCGACTTACGCGCAGGCCGATGGTGTGCTTAATAACAAAGAAGAGGAGAAGGGCCCCGAAAAAGGACCACATGAAAACGGCGGCAACCCCAATGATCTGGGTCCAGAACTGCGCAAATCCGCCTCCGAAAAAGAGGCCGTTGACAGCGCCTACGCCGCTTGCCTCTCCGTATTTGGCCTGGGCGAACAGGCCGGCCGCCAGTGTCCCGAAGGCGCCGCAGACACCATGAACCGATACGGCGCCGACTGGATCATCAACCTTGAGGACCCTGTCGATAAATTCCACGGAGGTGACCACAAGGACGCCTGCTATCGCTCCGATAATGACGGCACTTGTGGGAGATACGCTTGCGCAGGGGGCGGTTATGGCTACAAGCCCTGCCAGCGCGCCATTGAGGGTCATGCTGGTATCCGGTTTCCCATGTCGGATCCAGATCGTGATCATGGCGGTGATAGAGCCCGCCGCCGCCGCGAGATTGGTCGTGACTGCAATGGTCGCAATACTGAGATTTGTGCCGGAGGTGGTGCTCCCCGGATTAAATCCAAACCATCCGAACCAGAGGATGAAGACACCAAGGGAAGCCAACGGTATATTGTGGCCGGGGATAGCCCTGATTGTGCCGTTAGGCCCGTATTTGCCCAGACGCGGCCCCAGGACAATGGCACCTGCAAGCGCCGCCCAGCCGCCTACCGAATGGACAACAGTGGATCCGGCAAAGTCTATCATCCCTTTGCTGCTCAGCCAACCGCCGCCCCATATCCAATGGCCGACCATCGGGTAGATCAGGGCGGTAATGAACGCGCTATATGCCAGATACCCGATAAACTTGGTTCGCTCCGCCATTGCGCCCGATACGATAGTGGCGGCCGTGGCCGCAAAAACCGCCTGGAAAATCCAGAAGGCGAACTGCCAGAGGCCAGCGCCTGTGGATGGGTCACCCACACTCAGGAAAAACCCGCTCGACCCGAAAAGACCCATCCTGTCGGCGCCGAACATGAGGCCAAACCCGATCGCCCAATATGCGATGGAGCCGACCGAAAAATCCATCAGGTTTTTCATCATGATGTTTGCCGCGTTTTTCGCTCTCGTGAAGCCGGCTTCAACCATTGCAAACCCGGCCTGCATGAAAAAGACCATGAAAGCGGCCACCAGCGTCCAGACGGTGTCAATCGCTATCTGATTCGTTTCGGCAGACACATCACCGGCAAAGGCCGGGCCGGTGATGCAGAGCATGAACAATATCGCGACAAGGCACGCCATTATTCTCCTGTTCATTTTTCTTCCTCCTTCTCCTTATCCAGGCTCTCGCCATCTCAATGTCCTCCATATTGGAGGAATCTTCCGGCGTCGGGCCATTTCAGTCCCATAACAGAACGCTCAGGGAAACTCCCCCATAGAATTCGTCGTCATACTGGCTGTCCAACGCCGCCGAATAGAAAATACCCGGCTCTATGCTTATTCTTTCAGTGATTGGAATGTTGAGACTGGCTCCGAGGGTCGCAGAACTGAAAGAGGAATCATAACCCCACTGATCGTCGTTATACCCGACAGCCGCGCTCAGGTTCAGGGACAGTTTCTCCAAAGACAGCTTTTCCAGAGACTGACTATACGAAATCGAGCCCTCATAGTAGGTTCCATCGCCCTCATCAAAGTCATGATAGACGGTAAATGAAGGTGATAGAAGAGTATCCACCGCAACGCCCGCATAGACCTCCTGTGAATCATCATCAGATGACAAGTTGGGAAAATCATAGTAGATGTATCCCACTGACAGGCTGACAATCTCCAGTTGCGGGCTCAGACAGCCCAGGGATGTTGTGTAATCGAGCGTGTAATCCAACTCGGTCCATTCCCTGTGGTCCTCGAGCGTGTAGTTGCCCCAGATGGATGCAGTGAAGTTCTCGATAGTCACATACCCACCCGGCTGGAACACCGCATCGTCTACAAGGTTTTGTCCCCGCCAGATATATTTGCTGTACACATCGGCCGTCCCGCCGACTTCCACGTTCCATTCCTTTATCTTCTCCGACATCGGCGTCGCGGCCTCTTCCTCGGCGAATGCCGGGGCCATGATCGACAGATGAACAACGACTGCAACAAGTAATCCTGCAAGAAAGCTTTTCTTCAACATTGTTCCTCTCCTCATCCACTGATTGTTATTGACAATTATCTTTAAGAGTCTTGTGACGTTCTTGATGTCTTTGTGTAGGGGCACGGCGCGCCGTGCCCATGTGTTTCCCATCTGCTGTTGCCTAAAAAGATGTGGCGAAAATTTCGAATGGCAGCTCTCATAATCTGCAAATCCTTCTTGTAGATGCCCATCGATGGGCAAACAAAAAGGCAGGTTGTCTCGAAGATGCTTCCTGAGACAACCTGCCTATTGTTGTCTGCCCTATGTTATGCAGGCGCCGCTAGACAGTACGGTTTTCGGCCTCGGTAGCTAGACGAACCCTAGCCTGCAACAAATCGATCTACATTAGGTTTATCCCTCTCTACACATCGTAATACAGATAGAACTCATACGGATGCGGGCGAAGCCTGAGCGCATCGACCTCGTTTTTCCTCTTGTACTCGATCCAGGTCTTCACGACATCCTCTGTGAAGACATCTCCTCTGAAGAGGAAGTCGCAATCGGCCTCAAGCGCGTCGAGCGCGTCCTCCAGCGATCCCGGTACCGACGGTACCTGCGCCAGTTCTTCCGGCGGAAGATCGTAGATGTTTTTATCCAGCGGCGAGCCAGGATCGATCTTGTTCTGTACGCCGTCCAGTCCGGCCATCAACATCGCGGAGAACGCGAGATACGGGTTGCACGAAGGATCGGGCGGGCGATATTCCACGCGCTTTGCCTTCGGGCTTGGCGAGTACATTGGTATCCGTACCGCCGCGCTCCGGTTCCGGCTCGAGTAGGCCAGGTTCACCGGAGCTTCGAATCCGGGGACAAGCCTCTTAAAAGAATTTGTTGTGGGATTGCATATCGCTGTCAGCGCGGCCGCGTGCTTCAAAAGCCCGCCAATGTAGTGGAGCGCCATGTCGCTCAAGCCCGCGTACTTGCTTCCCGCAAAGAGCGGTTTGTTGTCTTTCCAGAGACTCTGGTGCGTGTGCATCCCGCTCCCGTTATCGGAAAAAATGGGCTTCGGCATAAACGTGGCCGTCTTATTGTGCCGTTTTGCCACATTCTTGATTATGTATTTGAATAGCATCAGCTTGTCAGCCATATCGAGAAGCGGCTCGAACCTTATGTCGATCTCTCCCTGGCCGGCTGTCGCCACCTCATGGTGTTCCGCTTCAATATCCAATCCGCATTGAATCATTATCTTCACCATCTCGGCGCGGATATCTGCATACGAATCCGTTGGAGGCACCGGGAAATAACCTTCCTTATATCTCGGTTTGTATCCGAGGTTGGGATTTTCCTCCCGCCCTGAGTTCCATATTCCCTCAACCGAATCGATGAAATAGTATCCGCTGTACTGATTCTGGTCGTAGCGGATATCATCGAAGATGAAAAACTCGGCTTCAGGCCCGAAATAGGCAATGTCGGCGAGCCCTGTCGATTTCAGATAATTTTCCGCTTTCTGCGCGATATAGCGTGGACAGCGGCTGTAGCGCTCTCTCGTGATAGGATCGGCGATATCGCACTGCATCACGAGCGTGGTCGCCTTGTAGAACGGATCAATCAGCGCTGTGGACGGGTCGGGCAGAACCAGCATGTCGCTCTCATGGATCGCCTGCCAGCCTCGAATGCTCGATCCATCAAAGCCGAGACCTTCCTCAAAGATATCCGCATCCAGTTTGCCGGCCGGAATCCCAAAATGCTGCATCTGGCCCGGAAAATCCATGAATCGGAGGTCGACCATCTCAACATTGTTTTCTTTTGCCATTTTTAATACATCTTCCGGAGTCATTTGCTTTTCGCTCCCTTCCTATCTGCGTAGTCCACACCAAGATGCTCCAATAAATTATCCGCGCGCTTCGACATTCTTTTCCTGCACTCCATGTCCGCCCGGCGTGGCGTCACACCGTCAGATTGCCTCTTCGTCGCGCTCACCCGTTCGGATTCTTACAATCTCCTCAATCGGGGTGACGAATACCTTGCCGTCTCCAAAGCGCCCTGTGCGAGCTGCCGCAATGATTGCATCGACGACGCTTTCCACCTTGTCATCGGGGACCACAATCTCCAGCTTTACCTTGGGCAGGAACTCGATTTCGTATTCCGCCCCGCGATAAAGCTCTTTGTGCCCTTTCTGCCTGCCAAACCCTTTCACCTCGATTGCAGTAAGTCCCTGGATACCTGCCTGTGCGAGAGCGTCTTTCACTTCTTCAAGTTTAAATGGTTTGATAATCGCTTCGATCTTCTTCACTTTAACACCTCATGCATGAGCGCGACAGCGCCTGCCTCTTGTTTCCTGGCATTATCTGCTTCTCGCCCGTTGAAGTCAATATCCATTCGACATCGGGAGACGTGAAAGAGCAAAAAGAATACCATATGTGTGATGTAGCGGGGAAAAATTGAAAAAGCATCCCGGAATGGTTGATATCATTGGGATTCCTTGCAAAGCCTCATGAATTATGTGCGACAAAATTGATCGCAAATGCGCTTGCCTCCTGCTGATTTCTTACGCACGTGCCTAAGAAAAAGGCAGCAATCGCAGGATAGTCTCTCTTAAATGTAGCATCATTTTTAAGCCGGTGTGACCCTTAACATATTATCCTCATGCCATTTGCGTCTTGCTGGCGCATTCCCATCCTGGTATGGCATCAGATTTGCCTTTCCTTGGAGAAACGAACGCTGGAATCTATCGAGACTCTGTGGGCGGGTTTTGCCATTTGGTTTGTTTGATGGTAGGAGACACCAGCCATATCAGGGAGTTGGGATGCCAACCCGCCCACTCTATTTAGGAGATGAATACTATGATAAGGAGAAGATTGTTTGTCTTGAGCGTTGCAGGCATATTGCTGATACCGGGTTTGGCTCTTGCCGGTAACGCCTCGGCTGTGGAAACTGACTCGGGGACGACTGCCTGGATGCTGACATCCACTGCGCTGGTGCTTCTGATGGTTCCCGGTCTGGCCATGTTCTATGGCGGGCTGGTCCGCACAAAGAACGTGCTCGGCACGATGATGCATTCGTTTGCCGCTATGGGCATCATCGGTCTCCTCTGGGTGGTCTGCGGGTATTCCATGGCGTTCGGCCCGAATGTGCTGGGAGGTTGGTTCGGATGGAATTGGGATTACTTCGTCCTGAAAGGAATCGACACATCGATTATACACGGTATTCCCGAGTATGTCTTCGCCATGTTCCAGGGCAAGTTTGCCATTATTACCCCGGCTCTGATCGCAGGAGCTTTCGCAGAGCGGGTAAGGTTCAAGGCATATTGTCTTTTTATCGCCCTGTGGGCTCTTCTTGTGTACAATCCTCTCTGTCATTGGGTATGGTATGCAGGCGCTGATGATATGGGCTTCCTGTATAAGATGGGTACGATAGATTTCGCGGGTGGAACGGTTGTACACATTTCTTCCGGAGCAAGCGCGCTCGTCCTTGCCCTTTTCCTCAAGGCTCGAAGGGGCTATCCCAGAACCGCCATGCATCCCAACAACCTGACCATAACCCTCATTGGCGCCGGCCTGTTGTGGGTGGGCTGGTTCGGCTTCAATGCGGGCAGCGCCGTCTCCTCCGACTTAAAAACCGCCCAGGCTTTGACCGTCACACAGATCGCAGCGGCGGCCGGGGCAGTGACCTGGATGGTGATCGAGATGATCCACCAGGGCAAGGCGACCTCGCTTGGCATTGCAAGCGGCATCCTGGCAGGGCTGGTGGCCATAACGCCTGCAGCAGGTGATGTTCTTCCCTATGGAGCGATTGTTCTCGGGACTCTGGGCTCCTGCATCTGCTATAGCGCAATCCAGGTCAAGAACAGGCTGGGATACGATGACAGCCTTGATGTTTTTGGAATTCATGGTATGGGCGGGATTACCGGGGCGCTCTTCCTTTCTTTTTTACTGCGCGATAGAAGCATCAGCGCCTTAGGCCAGTTGGGCACTCAATGCCTTGCCGTGCTGATCGCTATCGTCTATGCCGCCGCCGTCACCATTGTCCTGGCGGTCCTGATAGAAAAAACGATTGGTCTTCGCGTGAACGATGAAGAGGAAATAATCGGACTGGACTACAGCCAGCATGGCGAGCGTGCCTACGCTATGTCGAGCGTGGAATAGTGGAATTAATTGGGGACATGATGCTTCATCGTGTCCCTAATTAAATTCGATTGCATATTGGCAGGTACCGGAGTGGTATAAATACTAATGGAGGGCGATGTCGGCTCAAACAGACATGGCCGAAAAGAGGAAAGCGGGGGTCGAAATGTCCGGAGATTTTAGGGTTCTTTCCTGCGAGCCAAATCTACCCCACCAGGATCAATCCATGAAAGAACCACTCCTCTTCGCCGCTTTTCTTGATGCTGGCGTTGATCCCCGCGTTCTTGAGCGTGGCGAACACGTCTATGCCAAGCGCTTCCATTGCGGGGCGCGCCTTCTCGGGATAGCGGCAGGGCTCCTCCGGTGCGGTGCATTCACTGCAAAGCCAGCATGATCCACCCTTCAAGCCCAGCGCCAGATAGTGTCCAAGAAGAAATGCCTCCCTCTCGACTGCCACAACGATCTCGGTGATGTCCTGCGGGCGCGTTTTTACAAGAATGCCCCATTGATGTTTCCGCAGCGCGCGCTCGAAGTCGCGAGGATGGGGTGTGTTGGGCGGGCACATTTTTGACGTGCTGTAATTGGGGCACCCATACAGGCATTTATAATAGACGCGTTCGTCGATCACCACCTTCTCGATGGGAATTCTTGTGGCCTCCAGCGCGCCCTGCTCTTTTGCAAAAGCTTCAAGCTTTTGGAGATCCTTTTCGATCGCGGGCACATCTTTTTCATGCATTCTAGTGAAATTGCCTCCTTATCTTCACGAGTTCCTCTTCTGCCATCGCCTCGGCCGCTTTCCGCGGGAGTTTCCTGCCTTTGCGGCTGGCCTCAAGCACTTTTCCCGTGGCATTCCTGATTCGGCGTCCTATTTCCTCCAGTATCGCCGGGGGATCAAATTTCGATTGACCGGACAGCAACAGCCCGAATCCGCAAGCCGCGCCGGCATTCGCGATAAAATCGGGAACAACCGCAACCCCAAGTCGATGCAATAGCTTTTCAGCTTCGATCGTAACCGGAATGTTCGCCGCCTCAACCACGAGCCTGGAAGTGATGCGCTCCACGTTGTCTTTCGTTATGGTGTCGGCGACTGCGGCCGGGATCAAAATGTGCGCGCCAAGCGCCAGCCAGTCATCACGCGGGTGCTCCTCAAAAGGACAGTGGAGCTGTGCCCTGTTGATGCTGCCCAGTTCATCGCGCGCGGCAATGAGTTGATCGACCGGCAGTCCCTCCTCTTGATAAATTGTTCCGTCGACGTCCGCCACGGCGATCACTTTTGCGCCCTTCTGCGTAAGGAACTGGGCGGTGCCTGCGCCAACGGTGCCAAATCCCTGAATCGCGATCGTGGCTTCCGGAAGGTTCATGAGTAGTCTGTTACATGCTTCCTCGACGCATTCCGCGACACCGTACCCTGTCATCAACTCCTCAAGATTTGCGTCGCCGGAGAGAAGATCGAAATCATCGGGTAAGTCGATGGTTATGTCCTTTGATGCCATTCTCTTCTTCGCGACCACAATCGGGCTAAGCCCCGCCGACCGATAAAGGTTTGCGATATCGGTCTGTGTCGAGCCCATGTCCTGGCCTGCAAGATACATCTCGGCCAGGAGTGGCTTGATCAATTTGCCAAAACTTTCGATGACCTCCTGCTTGTCCGGACGGCGCGGATCGGTGTCGATCCCGGACTTGGCGCCCCCGAGTGGAACCTGCGCGGCTGCAAACTTGTGGGTCATTGTGCGGGCAAGTCGGGCGACTTCTCCCTCGGTGAGGCCTTCGCGGATTCGCACTCCCCCCGCGGAGAGACCGTTGATAAGAGAGTCGATAACCACATATCCCTTAAATCCAAGCCGTTCGTTCTGAACTTTCAGCCGATAGACTGATGATCTTCTTTTTGCCGCCATTGAGGCCTCCGGTTTGGTTCCCTGGCAGTTACCCACGTCTCTTCAAAAACAGCTCGATCCGCCATAGAGGCGATTCCATCTATTTGCCGATGTGTTCGATGCCGAGTTGGAAAGCCCGCTGGTTGATTGACAAAACCTTTTGCGGGATAACCTCGTGCAGCACTCCTTTGAATGTGTCCACCGGAATCGGAACCCATCCGGAACCGGCCAATGCGCCGACCATGACGACGTTTGAAGCCATCGCCTCGCCCGCCTCTTTCGCCAGTTCCGTGCTTTCGATCACCCGGACCTCATCCGTCATTTCGGTGAGGCGGGCCAAAAGCTCATCCACATCCGGATATTCCGCCGCCCCGTAGAGCACCATCAACGGATAATTCGGCCTTGTGTTCATGATGACTTTGGTTTGAGGATTGGCATAGTAAGCCGCGACTCGAAGGGTTTCCATCGGTTCGAGTCCCACGATCACGTGGGCCTTCCCCTCGGGAATCAGCGCGCCGTATTGCTTGTCTTTTGAGAGCCTGACGTGGCTCATGACCGCGCCGCCGCGCTGGGATTGGCCGTAGGTCTCGCCGATGGTCGCATGGAAGCCGTCGGCGATCGCGGCGCTTGCGAGAAGATGCGACGCAAGGATGTTCCCCTGGCCGCCGACTCCCGTGATAATAACGTTCAGACATTCGCCGTTCGATTTCATTTCACCAGCTCCTCGGCCTTTTCGACCTCAATGGCGCCTTTCGGACAGAGGTAGGCGCACACGCCGCAACCCGTGCAAACCACTTCATCCACCCTCGCGCATCCGTTTTTTTCGTCCCATATCAGCGCCGGACAGCCAAATACTCGTGTACAAAACCGCGAGCAGCCGCAGGCGTCGCCCAAACATTTTTCGGGGTTGACAGTGACCTTATCTTTCTTTTTCTTTCGGCTCTCAATCAGGCCGCAGGTCCGGCGAAGAATGAGCACGCTTGTTTCGTCGCGCTGCATCATATCATGGAGGGTTTCAACCGCATCGTCGACTTCAAATGGGTCGCATATCTCGACGTGGAAACCAAGCCCCTTGCAGACGCTCTCTATCTCCACCTTGGTGGCGACGTCGCCCTGGGCATTGATGCCGATTCCCGGATGAGGCTGAAAGCCGGTCATCGCGGTGGCGCTGTTGTCAAGCACGATGGCGGTGAATTTCGCGCCGTTATAGCGTGCGTTCACAAGTGCGGGAAGACACGCGTGGAAGAACGTGGAATCCCCCATGACGGCCACTACAGGCTGGTTGAAGTCGAACTTTTCCAGGTTGCCAAGGCCGCACGCGACCCCCGGTCCCGAGCCCATGCATTGAAGCGTCCGATTGATGAACCATCCCGACCGCCCGGCCCCCATGCCGTAACAGCCGATATCGCCGAGGACAAAGCCGTCGCGGCCATCGAGAGCGAGAGCGTTCTTCATCACCCAGTAAGAGGCGCGGTGCGGGCAGCCGGCGCAGAAGGCCAGGTCGCGATCTGTTGTGTATTCGCTCAGCAATTTCATCGCGCTCTCGGCATATTCCTTGCTCCGAGGCTCGTACTCTATTCCTTTCACTTCGGCCACGGCCCTGATCACGATGTCGGGATCGATCTCGCCGAGTGCCGGCCCGAACTTGCTCCGCACATGGCCCGATCCTTTTCCGAAGAACTTGATGACTTCAAGTTCGCTGCCGATGTAATCGGCGAGCAGTGTCTTCACATTTTGTTCGAGGAACGGATCGATCTCCTCGACGAAGAGAACGCGTTTGACACCTTTCAGGTTATCGAGAATGAACTGGTTGGGAAGAGGCCACGTCGTGCCCAGCTTCAGTATCCCGACTTCTTCATCCAGTTCCAGCGTGCGGAGGGCTTCCTGCGAGTACAGCCATCCCGTGCCGCAGGTGATTATGACCAGTTCGGCGCCGGGCGGCCCCACGTACTGGTTGAACTCCGATTTTTCGAAGATTCCGCGCGCCTTTTCCAATTTGTCATGCAACACGGAGTGCGTGATCGTGCCCAGCGACAGGAAGCGGTCATACGCCTCGAAACGAGCAATCCGCTGGGGGCGTTCGATTTTGCCCAGTGACAGATCCCCGCGGGCATGCGAGATCCGGGTCACGCTGCGAATGATGCACAGCAGTTCCAGTTCCTCCGAAAGCTCGAAGGCCCAGCGTGTCATTTCTTTGGCTTCCTCGATGCTGGCCGGCTCGAGCATCGGTGCGTCGAGCAGCCGGGCAAACGCGCGCGAGTCCATCTCGTTGTTACTGCAATGGGCTCCGGGATCGTCACCGATGACCACGACCAGGCCGCCCTTGTTGCCCGACATGATGACCGACATCAGGAAATCCGAGGCGACATTGACACCGTTCTGTTTCATGGCGCAAATCGCCCGAAGCCCGGCGAACGATGCGCCCGCCGCCGCCTCGAGGGCCACGATTTCGTTTGTGGACCACTCGGCATGCAGCCCGAAATTCTCGGCCACTTCCGGCCGGGCCAGGGTTCCGATAATCTCCGAGGAAGGCGAGCCCGGGTATGCGGCGCAGAACTTGACGCCCGCCTCGATGGCCCCGCGGGCTATCGCTTCGTTGCCCATCATCAGGACGTGCTTCCCCGGCTCATCGAGTAGAATGCTTAACATTATTTCGGCCCTCCTTCCAGGAACAGTCTCCGCCGCTCATCATCCATCTTGAGATACAGAAGCGGGGAAGCTTCGTTGCCGCGTTCGCTCAATTTCTTGACGACCCTTTGTTTCTTGCCGCTGACGGCCTCGCGCAGGATCGCCTCGCGGTCGGCGGGAAAATCGCGCGTCACGATCAAATTCGAGTCTAAGGATTCAGTCACCAGTTGTTCTCCCGCCTCGCTGCGTACCACCATCGTGTTCCAATCGTCCTGCCATTCGGTTGATCCCAGCGAGATATCCGCCAGCTCGGCGGTCACATCGAAGCAGACCTCGCATGAGGGACGGATGAAGCTCTTTATTTTCTCGATGGGTATGCGCGCCATCCCTTTGTCGGTGTGGACGATGAAGTCGTCATTCTTGGGGATGTCGATTTTCTCTATCTGCTTCAGATCCACCTGCTCGCTCAAGCACGCTGCATATTTCCGATAGTCCAGCGCCCACAGGCAGAACAGGCCGATAATCAGGCGAATGTTCTGCGCCTCCGGCCGATCATCGTAGCGCTGCATCTTGCGGATGGCGGTCACCTGGCAGGGACGCCCGACAACTGCGATTTTCTCGCCCGTCTCAAGAAGCTTATTCAGCGCCGACAGCGTCGGGGCCGCCGTATATTTCGATCCCGAACAGGCGAGTGCCTCCTCCCGGTTTCGAGCGATGGCGGGACGCGGCAGCACTCCCTTTCGCTCCGAATAATTGGTCAAGAGCGCCGCGTCAACAACGCCCTTTTCAAGGGCGTTTATCACGAGGGCTGTCGCAACGCCGCCATACTGGCCGGCGGCATGGACCGCGGCATCCTCGGATTTCACCATGCTCAATGAGCGGTACGAGCCGAGCACCGGATCGTCCCTTTTTGCCCCGAACGCCATCTCATCGAGCGCATCGAGGTCGGTTGCGGTTCGCGGACAGAAACGGTAGCAGCGACCTTCACTCTGCCCACACCGTTCTATGACAGCGACCTTTTCCTCCATTTCCTTTATGTACGGGCACAGGCCCACACACATTCCACAGCCCGTACAAAGGTCTGCCCGCTGGACTTCGCTCTGAAGCTCATCGGCGCCTTTGTTCATCAGTTCTTCCATGATTCCATCCTCCACATTGCTGCCGATACATCGGCGGAATCGATACTCCCGCCATGCCAGGGCATCTCGTCCTGTATGCTATGCCGGATCGGGCACGATTTCGGCATGCCCGATCTGGCCCGGATACTTTTCACCGGAAATACGATATCATCTTCCGGCCCCATTTTACAATGGGTTCCGGAGCCGGGGCCGATGATGCTGCCATTTCCTTTTTTGCGCAGGTTTATGACGGAAGTGCGGCATACAGAAGGCCGGCGGACATTGTTATGAAATGTCACCGCGCTAAAAGGGTGAATCGCCGGTCTTCTCTGAAATATCTCCGCTGCGGATTGCGCTACAGGCGTCCTTCTCGCATGATCTTGACGCCCTTGTCGGAAAGCCGGTCAAAGAACTCCACCGGCTCGATACACATTTCTGGCGCCATGACACCGCGACGAGTTATCTTTCCTTCAAGCAGCATCAGCGCCGCGACCGCGCATGGGATTGCCGCAAGCAGGCGCATACGGTCGACCATATTGAAGACAAGGTGGCGCTCCTGCTCGTCTTTCCTCCCGATCACATCTACCCGCAGGGCCGATTGTGCGAGCCCCCCAATGCTGAAAGGCCGCTGGAAGGCATGCATGAAGCCTGCCACGGCATCTATTCGCCCTTTGGATTTGGTCAGGCCGAGCGAGCGCAGCAGTCTCAATACCCTGTTGTTCCACGAAGGGCAGATTCCGCCCCGCACGCTGATATTCTTTGCCTCTATGGCCTGGGAGAGGGTAATCGGCTCGGGATGTCCGAACATGTATTCAGGCAATTCGCCCAAAGGAGCGGGAAACTCGACCAGTTCCATCTCACTCCACGCCGGAATCTTGGCCTGTTCGCCATCCTTCACCACGGGGATCTCGCCGGAAAACCCATGAAGAGTGTGCTTGAGAGCGGCCAGTCCCTTGGAGTCGCTCGAGCCCGCGGCCCACGAGATCTTGATGTCATCGATCTCATCGAGCAGGTTGGCCCCCAGTCGCACGGCCACGTTCGAGATGCCCGGACTCCAGCCCATCCCGGTTATCGCCGTTATGCCCGCGCGCTTGGCGGCGCCGTCGAGCGCAAACAGTTTCGAGAGCGGTTCGGGGTCGTCGCAGATATCGATGTAGTGGGTCCGCGTCTCAATCGCGGCGACTGCCACGTTGGCGCTGTACTTATAGAATGGGCCGACGCAATTTATGACGAGGTCGAAGCTCCCGAACGCGCTGGTGAGCGAGCCCCGGTCATTCACGTCGACCCTGACCGCGCCGACATAATCCTTGAACGATTGGGAGACCGCTCGTATCCTTTTCAGGTCGCGGCCGGCGATCGTTATCTGGTGCGAAGAAAAGTCGAGGAGCTTTTCGACAACACAACTGCCGATGTCACCGCTGCCGCCTACTACGACGATCTTCACTCTGCTCGCTGTCTCCTCTTTGCCGGGTCCTGGAGTTCTTTTTGCGAGAGCCTTTCGGGTCGTCTCAATACTACCATATTTTACCCTGTCTTTTAAACAAAAAAGTGGCAGGGTCCGGAACTATTACCATTGAATTCCGGAATTGTTCTGGTTATGCCCTAGAGCAGTCATCATGGGCGAAGGGAAAGATCTGTAGGGGCGGTTCGCGAACCGCCTCGAAAAATCAGGGCAATCCGTGCAATCTGTGGTTCCACTCCCTTTGTCTTTCTCCGTGTTCTCTGAGTCTCTGTGGTGAAAATTGGTTTTAATCCTGTGGTCCACTGCATCTTACAACGATTTGACAAACACTCCCCGCTTGGTTATAATTTTATTGAATTGTGGGGATGTAGCTCAGTTGGGAGAGCGGCGCGTTCGCAACGCGTAGGTCGGCGGTTCGAGTCCGCTCATCTCCACCAGAGGCCCCGCACATCCGCTTTTTATGCGCTTATGCGGGGCTCTTTTTCCGGCATGAGAGTTCCCAAAGGGTGGGAAATGAGCCGAAACAGCTTCTCGAAATTTGACACACTAGAGCCTCTATGATATATTGTTGAAGCTTTTTTGCCGCATCCCTTTCCCTGCGATGTGGGATGTGGCATTATTTGAATGGTCGCAGGTTGCTTGTGCGGATAATAAACTAAGTCAAACGAAGGAGATCCCTGAAAACGTGGCAAAACTGACAGAAATCAGATGGCATGCGCGCGGAGGGCAGGGCGCCAAGACCGCCGCCACCTTCCTCGCGGAAGCCGCAATGAAGGACGGCAAGTACAGCCAGGGCTTCCCGGATTACGGTCCCGAGCGAATGGGTGCTCCTATAAGGGGATTCACCCGTATCAGCGATCATCCCGTGAGACTTCACTGCGCGATTGACCAGCCGGATATCGTCATCGTTCTGGACGACACGCTGCTGGCAACGGTTGATGTGTGTGACGGCCTCCCCGCGACGGGCACCGTTATCATCAATTCGCATAACGATGGTAAGACCATTCGGTCAATGATCGACTGGAACGGAGAGAGGCTCTTTGTGGTCAATGCCTCGCAAATAGCGCTTGAGGAAATGGGACGGCCCATTCCGAATACTCCGATGCTGGGTGCGCTGGTGAAGGTTTCCGGCACGATCTCGCTGGAGGTTCTACTGAAGGATATCGAAAAGAAGTTCTCGAAAAAATTCAAGAAACAGATAGTCGAAGGCAATCTCAGCGCCATCAAACGGGCCTATGAGGAGGTACGCCAGGCATGAGCAAACTCAAAGGCTGGAAAGATATTCCCATCGGTGGCGTTGTCACGGAGGCGGGAACCGCATTTGAATACGAAACCGGTTCCTGGCGCTCGTTCAGGCCGGTGCATGATGCCGAGAAATGCATCAACTGCCTTGACTGCTGGTTCTGCTGTCCCGATGGCGCAATAATCGTGGAGGACAAGGAGTTCAAAGGGTTCGACTTCGAGCATTGCAAGGGATGCGGAATCTGTGCGGCGGTGTGTCCTCCCAAGGTGAGCGCGATAACTATGAAGCCGGAATCGGAATTTAATGGATAATTGGAGTAGCCAATGAGCAAGGGAGCCTCTTTAACCAGGATAGCATTAACCGGAAACGAGGCGGTGGCCGAAGCGTTCAGGCAGGTAAACCCGGATGTCGCCGCGGTTTATCCCATAACGCCTCAGACTGAGTTGATGCATAAGTTTGCCGAATATGTCAACGACGGTAAGGTCGATACGGAACTCATATATGTCGAGTCCGAGCACAGCGCAATGAGCGCGTCGGTTGGGGCTGCGGCCGGTGGCGTGCGCACCATAACCGCTACGTCCGCCAATGGCCTGGCGCTCATGTGGGAGATTCTGTATATTGCCGCGGGTATGCGTTTGCCTATCGTGATGGCCGTGGTGAACCGCGCCCTCAGCGGACCGATAAACATCCACTGTGACCACAGCGACACGATGGGCGCACGCGATTCGGGATGGATTCAATTATTCTCCGAGAACACCCAGGAGGCTTACGATAACACGCTGATGGCCTTCCGTATTGCGGAACACCGCGACGTGATGCTTCCGGTGATGATTACACTGGACGGATTTATCATAAGCCATACGACAGAGGTTCTTGAAATTCTGGATGCCGCCACGGCAAAGGAATTTGTGGGTGAATACGAACCGCTTTTTTCGCTTCTCAATCCGGAGCAGCCGATAACGATGGGATCGCTCGATCTCCAGGATTACATGTTCGAGCACAAGCGTCAGCAGGTCGAAGGGATGTATAATGCGCCGCGCGTCATCGAACAGGTTTCAAAGGAATTCTCGGAGCTGACCGGTCGAGAGTACGGTTTTTTCGAAAACTATCAGATGGAGGACGCCGAGACTGCCATCGTCGTGATGGGGTCGGCGGCCGGCACGACCAAGGACGTGGTCGACTCGCTGCGCGACAGGGGAGTGAAGGCGGGCATGATAAAACTGCGCGCGTTCCGTCCCTTCCCGCATGAGCAACTCGCGGAGGCGCTCGGCCATCTCAACGCCATCGCCATTCTGGACCGCAGCATATCGTTCGGCGCGCAGGGCGGGCCCCTCTGTGGCGAAATCAAGTCGGCGATGTACGGCAAGAATATCCCGATTTACAACTACATATATGGACTCGGCGGTCGCGATCTGACCCCGGACCTGGTGGAGTCGGCATACAACGATCTCTTTGAAGGTAAGACAGGTACTGAGATGCGATTCCTTGGACTGAGGGAATAATCTAACATTTTGGGGACGGGGACTGTACCTATTTACGGAATCCCGTCTTTTGGATTCGTAGAATAGGGACTGTACCCAGAGCTTGAGGATAAAGTCGGACTGTACTTCCCCCTTTGAAAAAGGGGGATTGAGGGGAATTTGGATTCCCCCATATTGATTTCCAATTCGGCAACTTAGCACACACAAATCATAGGTGGTTAAATGGCATCGGTTAAAGAATTATCGAAGAAACAGGACGTCTTTTGCAGTGGACATCGCGCGTGCGCCGGCTGCACGTGTGCGACAACAATGCGGCAGGTCACCCTGGCGGTCGAAAAGAACCTTGTTGCCGGACTGTCGACCGGTTGCATGGAGGTCGTATCGACCATCTATCCGTTCACGGCCTGGAGAAGCTCGTTCATACACAACGCGTTCGAAAACGTAGCGGCGACGATTTCCGGCGTGGAAACGGCCTATCGCGTGCTGAAGAAGAAGGGCAAGCTCGACGCCGAGTATAGCTTCATCGCAATGGGCGGCGACGGCGGCACATATGACATCGGGATGCAGTCGCTCTCCGGCGCTATGGAACGCGGCCATAATATGCTGTATCTATGCTATGACAACCAGGGCTACATGAACACCGGCATCCAGCGATCCGGCTCGACCCCCTACGGCGCCGCCACGAGCACCACACCGGCGGGCCTGAAGATTGCCGGCAAACAGAACTTCCAGAAGAATCTGACAGAGATAATGGTCGCGCACGAGATCCCCTACGTGGCACAGGCCTCGATAGGCTACCATCGCGACCTCCTCAAGAAGGTGGAAAAAGCGCTTTCCATTGAGGGACCCAAGTTCATCAACGTGCATACATGCTGCCACAGGGGATGGCGAGTCAATCCCGCAGATTCTCACAAATACTCTAAGCTCGGCGTCGACACCTGCCTGTGGCCTCTCTATGAGGTAGAGAACGGCAAGTACAAACTCTCGCGGAAACCGAAGGAAAAACTTCCGCTGGAGGAATGGCTCAAAGGACAGGGACGCTTCGCCCACATGTTCAAGCCCGAAAACGAAGACATGATTAAGAAATTCCAGGCGTACGTCGACCGGAAATGGGAACGCCTCCTCTGGCAATGCGGCGAGACCGAGGAGAAGAAAAAAGCATAAGGTTTCAGACAGCATCTGCATATTTCAGGGCGACCATACCCGGTCGCCCTTTTTATATGTGGTTTCCCGGTTTTGACCCGTGCCTCGCGACCCGTGACTTTCTTATCTCCTTTTCCCCCTGGCCGAAGGCCCCCTCCACTCTCCACTATCGATTTTCGGTTCTCTTGCCGCTTGCGCGGTACACCCCATTTCTGATATATTTGCGCAAAGTAATTCCGAAAACCCAGACGCCCCGATTTCTGGATAAGGCCCCTTTCCTTCCCGTTCCTGAAAGGATTTTCATCTAATGGAAGAGAAGAACAACGAAGAGAAAAAAGGAAATAATAACCAGAAAACCCGCAGGAGAGTCGCTGTGACGATTCTTCTGTTGCTGGTGCTCATCGCGGCGGGAACGACCTATCATTTCTGGCATCGCGCTCAGATATATGTCGCTACGGATGACGCATATGTGCAAGGAAACATTCATTTGGTCAGTTCGCGCGTGTCCGGCAACATACTCGAGGTTGCCGTCAAAGCCAACCAACCGGTCAACCAGGGTGACCTGCTTGTGGGGCTCGATCCGGCCACTTTTGAGGTCAACGTGCGCGACGCAACCGCTGCTCTGGAAATCACAAAGACTGAGGTCGATCAGATCAAGGCGGCCGTCAAAGCTGCTGACGCGCGCCTTTCGCACGCCAGAGCCACTCTCGATCAGGCGGATCTTGACTTTCGCAGGGTGCAAGATCTGGTGACCGAAGGCGTGGCTTCCAAGGAAAACCTCGATAAGGTTCGCACGGCCCGCGACGTCGCTGCGGCAGGAGTGAAGGCCTCATCCGAGGAACTAAATCAGGCGCGCGCCGCTCTCGGCAGCACGGCAGAAGGCGCGGTCCATCCGCTCATCCAGAAGCGTCAGGCGGAACTCGAACAGGCAGAACTGGAACTGAGTTACGCGAAGATTTATTCTCCCGCAAGAGGCTACGTTACCCAAAAAAACGCCGAAGTCGGTAATCGCGTGCAGCCGGGCCAGCCTCTGATGTCGATCGTCCCGCTCGATGACGTATGGGTTGTCGCCAATTACAAAGAGACCCAGTTGAAGAGGGTGAAGGTTGGACAGCCAGTGGAGATCACGGTTGACACGTATCCCGGCCTGAAACTCAAGGGACGAGTCGAGAGCATTATGGCCGGCGCAGGCGCCGTCTTCTCTCTGTTTCCCCCCGAAAATGCCACCGGCAACTTCGTTAAGGTCGTCCAGCGCATACCCGTAAAGATCGTGCTCGAGGAGAATCCGAACTCGGAATCCGTCCTCCGCATGGGCATGTCAGTTGTTCCAACCATCGACACGACGGTTGATTGATGCCGAGGCGCTTGCGATGACTGACCGATTTCATGTGAACAAATGGATTATTGCTGCCACGGTGATGATCCCGACGATCATGGAGATCGTGGATACGAGCGTGGCAAATGTCGCGCTGGATCATATGCGCGGCAGCCTGAACGCGGGCGTCAATGAAGTCACATGGGTTCTGACATCGTACCTGGTCTCGAACGCAATAGTGATACCGATGACCGGCTGGCTGGGGCGTACCTTCGGAAGAAAACGATACCTCAATTTCAGCATTGCCCTTTTTACCATCAGCTCCTTTCTCTGCGGCAGTGCGCCTAATCTCGGAAGCCTCGTTTTCTTCAGGGTTATGCAAGGGATCGGAGGAGGAGCGTTACAGCCTCTATCGCAGTCAATCCTTCTCGAATCGTTTCCACCCCGGGAGCATGGAGTGGCCATGGCAGTATGGGGGGTGGGAGTCATGTTCGGCCCGATCATCGGCCCCTTCATGGGAGGGTGGCTGACCGATCACCTGACCTGGCGATGGATTTTCTATGTGAACATTCCCATCGGAACAATCGCACTGATTATGACCTACTTCTTCATATATGACCCGTCGTATCTGAAGAAAGTGAAGGAGAAAATTGACTACTGGGGGCTGGCCCTGCTGGTCCTCGGAATCGGATGCCTGCAGATAATACTCGACAAAGGAGAAAGCGAGGACTGGTTCAGTTCGAATTTCATCATCGTCCTGTCATTTATCTCGGCCACGGCCCTGATCCTTTTCGTGATCGTCGAATTGACCACCGAAAGACCCATTGTCAATTTGAGAGTCTTCAAGAGCAGACCCTTCACGGCCGGCAACATCATGATGTTTATTTCATTCTTCTGCTTTTTCGGGAGCATCGTCCTCCTCCCGCTGTATCTCCAACTGCTGATGGGGTACACCGCCACGCTTGCAGGGATGGCGCTGTCGCCGGGCGGCATTGCCAGCCTTATCGCGATGGCGATCATCGGACGATTCATCGGCAAAGTGGATGCGAGGTACATTCTGGCGTTCGGACTCGTTCTCACGTGTTATTCTTTCCACATTATGGCTCAATTCAATCTTTATGCCGATTACTACCATGTGCTGATACCTCGCGTAATCCAGGGATTCGGCATAGGATGCCTGTTTGTCCCATTGACGACTCTCACGCTCAGCCATATCCCAAGAGAGGAAATGGGGAACGCTGCAGGTATCTTCAATCTGCTCCGGAACCTCGGCGGAAGCTTCGGCATCGCGTTCTCGGCCACGATGCTTTCGCGCCAAGCGCAGATAAACCATCACCATCTTGCGGAGCACATCACCCCGACCGCCATCAACTTCCAGCGCGCTTTCTATTCCCTGCAGTTCATGCTCCCTTACTCGGGAGCCAACCCGGCGCTGACCGACCAAACCGCGCTCAGACTGATCTATGGAGAGCTACAAAGGCAAGCCCTTATGCTGTCGTTCAATGATTGCTTCGGATATCTGTTTCTTATCTTCTTCACCATTTTCCCGTTCCTCTTCTTGCTCAAACGTTCTCTCTCCGCCGGACCCGGCCCCGTCCATTAGGTCGATACCAATTTAAATGGCATCTTGCCGGCATGTGGCTCGACCGGGAATCCATTCAACCTAATTGGGGACATGATGCTTCATCGTGTCCCCAATTAGATCGCCGCCCCTTTAACCATTTTCCCCGGCGCTGTCCCGTGCGCCTTTCCCCTTTTACCCCAGGGCCGTCAGGCCTCCTTACCCACCACGGAGGTAGACGACAGATTTCTTTGGAATGAAAGTCCACTCCTCCAGGATTTGCGGACAGCCGTAAAGATTTGGTATCATTTCAAAGAATCTATGGAAGGGGTTACTGATCATGCCAAAGGAGATCTATCCGTCGGCATACTTGTGTGACTGCGGTTTCGTGTGCGACTTTTTCGAGAATACGGTCAGAGAGATCAAGAAGGCCAGCAACAAGCGCCGACAATATTTGATCGCTGATGACGGCATGCACGAGGTCGTTTTCTGCGAGGGCGGAATGGTTGATGTTATATGTCCAAAGCTTTCGAAGGAAAGTGATTAGCCTTCCAGAGGGCCTTTCCTTTGTGCTCCTTCGTTCGCAGCCCAGAGGGCCGCGTTTCTAGCCGGTGAAAGTCCGGTCGCGGGAATTGACTGTGTGCCCGCGTAGTTATATTCGACGCTTCTTTGAGGTGACTCGGGA
>CAYZZY010000007.1:25314-26805 GCA_964482745.1 uncultured bacterium | reverse complement strand
TGATCTGATTGCGACCAGAAATGGGTTTGAAAAAATTGTGGAAGAGCGGACAGGCTATGGACCGACGGATTATTGACGATGAGTTCGGTGTCATCCCAGACGAAATCGTTACCGAAGGAATTCAGATGAACCAGGATGGCAAGCGCCACCACTGCCAGCAGAATCCACACATGACGCGATTTCTCGGACGATGTCATCCTGTGCCTCCGCGACCGTGATTATTCCCTGTATCCACGGAGTTTCTTGTGCCACTCCCACGCAGTGGTGAGGATTCGGTCAACCGAGGAATGGGTGGGGGTCCAGCCCAGAGCTTCCTTGATTTTCTCCGCGCTCGCGACCAGTTCCGGCGGATCGCCCGGCCGGCGAGGCGAATCGACCCTGGGGATCTTGTTGCCGGTCACGCGTTCGGCGGCATCCAGTATCTGCTTTACCGAGTATCCGTTTCCGGTGCCGAGGTTATACGCTTCACTCGGGCCACCATCCATCAGATACTGGAGGCATCGGATATGCGCGTCGGCGAGATCGCAGACATGGATAAAATCCCTCACGCACGTGCCGTCGGGCGTGTTGTAATCGGTCCCGAAAATTTCCAGGTGCGGTATGAGGCCGATTGCCGCGTCCAGCGTCAGGGGGATGAGATGAGTTTCCGGGTCGTGGTTCTCGCCGACCTCGCCCTCGGGATCGCATCCGGCCGCATTGAAGTAGCGCAGCGCCACGTGACGAATCCCGTGAGTGCGCTCGTGACTGCGCAGGATGTCTTCAAAGAGCGATTTTGTCTGGCCATAGGGATTTATCGGAACCTGGAGGTGTTCCTCGGTGATAGGGATTTCAATGGGATTGCCATACACCGCAGCAGTCGATGAGAAGATGATGAACCTGACTTTCTGTTCGGCCATCGCCGCCAGCAGATTCATCCCGCAGAGAACGTTGTTCTCATAATACTTCATCGGCTGCTTTACCGACTCGCCCACATAACACGAAGCGGCGAAATGTATGACCGCATCGACAGAATATTTCGAGATTGTCCGGGAAACAGCGCCGATGTCGCGGAGATCGGCCTCGACGAACTCGCCGCCTGTGACGAGTTCGCGGTGGCCCGTGGAAAGGTTATCCAGCGTTACCGTATCGTAGCCGCGTCGAAGAAGTTCCTTGACGGTGTGGCTACCGATATATCCGGCGCCGCCGGTCACAAGTATTCTTTTAGGATCCATTTCTGGGGTGTACCGTCCTCCATTCTAGCAACCATAACGCGGCATAGCCGCACCGAAAAGCTGTCATTGCGAGAAGCTGAGGGTCCCAGACCTAAGCGACGAGGCAATCAATGCATCATGTTGAGATTGGTTCGCTGGCAATGCCTGCGTCTTCCAGCGACTCCACATCATAGATCACGGATTTAAATGGGGACACGATGAAGCATCATGTCCCCATTTAAATCTAGAGCTTCACCACTTTTGCATCGTTTATGTACTCGATCTTCTTGACCCGTTCGAT
>CAYZZY010000007.1:0-25214 GCA_964482745.1 uncultured bacterium | reverse complement strand
AGAGCTTCACCACTTTTGCATCGTTTATGTACTCGATCTTCTTGACCCGTTCGATGATATCCGGTGTGGGTTCCGAATCCAGGTTCAGGATGGTCGCTGCTTTGCCGCCCCGGCGTGTCCTCCCGAGCGTCATCGCGCCTATGTTGATGCCGTTCTCGGCCATCAGCATGCCGAGATTGCCAATGATGCCGGGTTTGTCCTCGTTCAGGCAGATCAGGATGAATCCCTCGGGCCAGACATCGACATGGAACTCGTTCATGCGCACGATTCGCGGCGTGGTCCGGCTGAACAACGTGCCCGCGACCAGGCTCTCGCCCTTGTCAGTCTGCGCGCGCACGGTAATCAGGTTCGCATAGTCGCGCAGCATTTTTCCCTTGCGCTCGCTAACGCCAATCTTGCGATCGGCCATCAGGACAGGCGCATTGACGTAGTTGACATTTTCGTGCAGGAAGCATTCGAGGAACCCTTTTATGACGGCGGTCCGTATGGGGCGCATGTCGAATTCTTCTATGTCGCCGAAGACCTCGACCACGAGTTCTTTCACGGTGCCGGAAGGATATTGCGCCTGGAAACGGCCGAGGTTCTCGGCCAGTTCCAGATATGGCTTGAGTTCCTTGAAAACCTCGGGATCGACAGAGGGAAGGTTGACGGCGGACGGCACGGGCTCGCCATTGAGCGCGCGCACGACCTGGTCGGCCACCTCGCATGCCACGTTGATCTGCGCCTCTTCCGTCGAAGCGCCAAGGTGCGGGGTAACGATAACCGAATCGACCTTGAGCAAAGGACTGTCAAACGGCGGCTCGGTTTCGAAAACATCCAGCGCCGCCCCCGCTATCTTTCCAGCCGTCAAAGCCTCATGCAGGGCGGCCTCGTTCACAACTCCGCCGCGCGCGCAGTTTATGATCCGCGCCTCGGGCTTCATCATCGCGAGCTGGTCCGCGGAGATAAGATCCCGTGTCTTGTCGCTGAGTGGCACGTGAACGGTTATGAAATCCGAGTTCTTCACAACCGTGTCAAGATCGACCGGCTCGACGTTCAACGACCGGGCCCTGTCCGCTGAGAGGATTGGGTCATACCCGAGCAGTTTCATCCCGAGCGCGTGGGCGCGCCGGGCGACCTCGCCGCCGATTCGCCCGAGCCCGATAATGCCGAGGGTCTTGCCATAGACCTCCGTGCCGGTGAACTTCTTTCGTTCCCAATGGCCCTGTTTCAGCGAACTGCACGCCTGCGGAACATTGCGCGCGAGCGCCAGCATCATTGTTATTGTGTGTTCGGCGGTCGAAATCGTGTTGCCGCCGGGCGCGTTGAGGACGACGATCCCATGTTTGGTCGCGGCCGGAACGTCTATGTTGTCCAGCCCTATGCCTGCGCGGCCGATGACCTTGAGCTTTTTCCCGGCCTCGATGACGGCCTTGGTCGCTTTTGTCTGACTGCGGACGATGAGGGCGTCGTAGTCCGGGATGACGGCGATGAGTTCCTCGGGCGAAAGCTTTGTCTTGACGTCGACTTCAAAGTCGCTTTGCCTTTTTATGGTCTCAATCCCTTGCTCCGCAAGGGGATCGCTTATTAGTATCTTCATTCGCTTGTATTTTCTCCGGTTTTTGATCAGTCGTTTTGCTGCGAAAAAACTTTCTCCGCCGCCGCAACGCCGGCGCCGGGCTTGCATTCGTGTCCGAGCCGATTCAGAACCATCTCGAGCGCCGATATGACGGCCACCACGTCCGATTCCCCGCAATACCCCAGGTGGGCGACACGGATTATTCTTCCCATGAGATCGCCCTGTCCGCCCGCAACAGTTATGTTAAATGAGCCGGTCAACTCTTTTCGAAGCGCATCGGCGTCGATGCTCTCGGGCATCACCATCGCCGTTGCCACATTCGATTCCGCCTTTGAAAGCAGTTCCAGCCCGAGCGCGCGCCCGGCCTCGCGCGTTGCATTTGCGAGGCGCCTGTGTCGCTTGACGACGTTATCAAGGCCCTCCTCTTTGATAAGCGCGAGGGATTCCTTCAGGCCGTAGATGAGCGAAACGGCCGAGGTGAACGGCGTGTCGTTCTTGCCCAGGCTCTTGAGCGCTTTTTCAAACGAGAGGTAGTATTTGGGCAGCGTCGACCTTTTCATGAGTTCCTGCGCCTTTGGGCTCAGGCTGGCAAACGAAAGACCCGGTGGGAGCATGAGCGCCTTCTGCGAGCCGGTTACCGCGATATCAACCAGCCATTCATCGGTTTTGAATTCCTCGGCGCCGAGTCCGCTGATGGCGTCGACAACGAGGATGGCGCTATGGCTCGCGACCACTTCTCCGACCGCCTTGATGTCATTGCATACACATGTGCTTGTTTCGCAAAGGGTTGTGAAAACCGCTTTGATGTCGGGATCCTTCTTGAGCGCCGAATCGATCTTTGAAGGATCCACCCCGTAGCCCCACTCGATATCAATAGGAACGACATCCACGCCGTAGGCCTCGCACAATTCGCCCCAGCGTTCGCCGAATTTGCCCCCCCTCACAACGAGAGCCCGGTCGCCCTGAGAAAGAGTGTTGACCACGGCGGCCTCCATTGCGCCCGTGCCGGATGCCGAGAACATGATGACGGGATTGGCGGTCTGAAACAGGTATTGAAGGCCTTCAAAAATCTCTTTGAGAATGGCCCTGAACTCTTTCGTCCTGTGGTGAATGACGGGTTTCGCCATCGCCAGAAGCACCTGCGGCGGAAGCGAAGTCGGTCCCGGAGCCATCAATATGTACTTTTTCATTTGAGTTCCTTTTCGCTTAATCCTGAATCCAGGAAGAAAATCGGCGGATATTGCTTGGTTACGTCGATATTTCACCGTAGAAACATTATAAAGTATCAAAATTGCCGCACTATGTCAAGCCCGGACTTGACTTCTTGACTTCGGGCGCGGAGGCGCGGACCCAGGCTTGACAAATTCGATAACGGATGATAGAATTTTCAAATCAAGAGTTAAGCTCTTCTACACGAGTCTTTCATGCAGTAGCTAGATCCGTAAGAGTCGAGGTTGGCTCTTGCGGTTTTTTCGTTGGGAAACGCGGGTGTTAATTCCATGGAGGAGGTGTAAGCAGTTTGCCACAAGGAACAGTAAAATGGTTTAACGACCAGAAGGGATACGGATTCATAACCCAGGATGACGGGCCGGATGTATTTGTGCACCACTCATCTATTCAGGGAGACGGATTCAGGACCCTAAACGAAAACGACCGAGTCAGCTTCGAATTGGTCAAGGGCGATAAAGGCGCCAAGGCAGAAAACGTGGTGAAGCTCTAGAGGTCTCCATATTTTTCCTGCATACGATTCCCCGCATCGTATTCCAGATGCGGGGATTTGTTTGTGCGCCAACCGAAAGCAGGGGCCGCATAACTGCGGCATATTCGGGCCGGCATCGTCCCACTCCGGCTAGCATCATCCGGAGTGGTGTATAATAATTTACTATCCATCGAGGTTACGGCCGGGCCTGAATCATCCGCCGAAGGCGCCGCCGCAGGGAACGTGGTAACAGATCCAAACCAAGGGCCGCATCGATGAACAAACTCTTCGTAGCTTTCTTGTGGCACATGCACCAACCGATGTACAAGGATCCCTTGTCGGGCGACTACATCCTCCCGTGGGTCCGGCTCCATTCCATCAAGGGATACAACGACATGCTCTCGATCCTCGAGGGCTTTCCCGCAATCCGCCAGACCTTCAACCTTGTCCCGTCGCTGATGATGCAAATACAGGAATACGTCGACGGCAAGGCGACCGACGTCTTCTACGAACTTTCCAAAAAGCCCGCCGCAGACCTCACGGCCGACGAGCGCGCGTTCATTCTCGAAAACTTTTTCGCCGCCAACTGGGATACGATGGTCCTCATCTATCCGCGATACCGTGAGCTGTTGGAGAAGCGAGGACGGCGCGCATCGCACGAGGAACTCGCACAGACGCAGGCGTCGTTTTCCGAGAAGGACATGCGCGACCTGCAGGTGTGGTTCAATCTGACGTGGTTCGGATATGCCGCGCGCGACGCGGATCCCGAGCTGCAGCAACTGCTGCTTCGAAGGCAGGGCTTCTCCGAGGATGAGAAACTGAGCGTGCTCGACAAACAAATCCAACTTCTCCGTTCGCTGCTCCCGCGATACAGGGAGGCACAGGAATCGGGCCGGATAGAGATTTCGGTCAGCCCGTTCTACCATCCGATACTTCCGCTGCTGTGCGATTTCGAGTCTGCCCGCGAAGCGATGCCCGACATAAAGCTGCCGAAGGAATCGTTCAGGCATCCCGAGGATGCCCGCCGCCAGGTGGCCGACGCCATTGCGTACTATGAAGGCGTGTTCGGACGGAAGCCGCGGGGCATGTGGCCTTCGGAGGGATCGGTGAGCGACGCAGTCGCCGGGATCATCGCCGGGGCCGGCATCCAATGGGCCGCCACCGATGAGGAGATCCTGCTGAACACGATACAACGCAAGCGAAGGGCAGAGATCATTTATGCGCCCTACAGGCTCGAACTCGACGGCGGCGACCTGAACCTCGTGTTCCGCGACAAGGGCCTTTCGGACTTGATCGGTTTCAGCTATTCAAAGAGCGATCCGCAGGCGGCGGCGGAAAATATGGTTGGACACCTGAACAACATTCACGCCACGCTCAGCCCGAGTTCCGGCGAGCATATTGTAAGCATTATCCTTGACGGCGAGAACGCGTGGGAATACTATGCCGACGGCGGCAGGCTGTTCCTGTCGAAACTGTATTCGCTTCTCTCGGAATCCGACAGGCTGGAGACAACCACCATAGGCGATTACCTCGAACAGTATCCGCCTCGCATGAATCTCAAGCGCATCTACAGCGGCTCATGGATCAGCCACAACTTCAATATTTGGATCGGCAGGCGCGAGGACAACCTTGCCTGGGACATGCTTGCGCGCGCCCGCATGCATCTCGAAAGACAGCGGGGCAGAACCGACATATCGAGTGAATCATGGGACGCCGCTCATGATGCGATGTCCACGGCGGAGGGGAGCGACTGGTTCTGGTGGTACGGCGACGATTTTAGTTCCTCGTTCGACGGCGAATTCGACCGGCTGTTCCGCTCGTACCTGATGCAGGTCTATAGGGCGTTGGGCGACGAGGTCCCGGCGTACCTGAACGAGCCGATCGTGCATGCAGGCGCCGTGCGCCCCACCGAACAGCCCACCGGACTCCTGAGCCCGATTATCGACGGGCTTGTCACCCACTTCTATGAATGGGTCACAGCAGGCAGCTTTGATATAGGGAAATCCGGTGGGGCGATGAATGTCTCCGAACCGTGCCTTTCGCGTATTTACTGGGGTTTCGATCTGAAAACCCTCTTCCTGCGGATCGATACCTCCTCCAGCCCGTTCGGCGACGAGTTCCGGGACGCCAGCCTGACCGTTCATATGGAGGCGAAAAAACGCCACCGGTTCGAGCTGATTTTTCCGGCTTCCCCAAGAGAGATGGGACGGATACTCATCTACGAGAATGTGGACGGTGAGACCTGGAAGCAGATCGCCGAGAGCGACAGACTCGGGGTGAACAAGATAATTGAATTGGCCCTCGACTTCGATCAGCTCGACCTCAAAGCGGACGACCACGTGAAGTTTCATGTACGGGTCAACAAGGGGCGCATCGAGATAGAGAGATGGCCTCGCAGCGGCTACATCGAGTTCTCGGTTCCCGGTGAAGAATTCGAGGCGTCGATGTGGTTCGTTTGACGCGCGTCTGGCGGCCGTCCAGCAAAGGATGAAGATGATGGATGAGAAGACGCTGATGAGACAAACGAAAGCGACGCTCCTGGGCATGCTGAAGGAAAAGGGGATGAAAAGCGCTCCGAAGGCTGCCAAGAAAGAACTCGCTGCACTGTTGTTGAAGGCAGGGCGCGACAAAGGAGCGAAGCCGAACGAAAAAAAACGACCGAAGAAGCGGCCGAAGAAAAGCGCCGTGTCCGGGCGGAATAAAGGGATGGGAACCGAGTCCCTTGGAACCACCCGGCACACGGTCGAGAAAACGGAGTATTTCACTGAAAAACCCCCGCCGGCTGAAGAGACCATATCCGCAAACATTCCTGAATCCGAAGAACACGACGTGGCGCCTCCACCTGCCATGTCTCTCTCCGTATCCGGTGAGGATCGCATTGTCTTGATGGTACGCGACCCATACTGGATATTCGCTTACTGGGAATTTGCCCCGGGTACTCTCCTGCGAATAAAGCGCGAACTCGGAGATACGGATGATCGCTTTAAGGTCGCACTCCGCGTGTACGATGTCACCGGCGTCTCGTTTACCGGCGAGAACGCCAACAGTCATTTCGACATCGAGGTTTCAGATGAAGCCGACAACTGGTACATAGAAACAGGCCGGCCGGACGGGTCCTACTGCGTCGAGATCGGTCTGCTCGGCCCTGACGGCATATTCCGCGCATCCGCCCGCTCCAACCCGGTGAGCACACCGCCCGCAGGCGTCTCGGAGAAGGCCGACGAACACTGGATGTGCCTCGAGGAGGAATTCGAGCGCATCTACGCGCTCTCCGGCGGGTTCGAGGTCGGCGAAGGATCCGTTGACCTCAGGAAGATGATGGAGAAACAGCTCCAGCAGAACCTGGCATCCGAAACAGCCGGCGGCGCGTCCCCAAAGGAATAGTCATTGTGGAAACATCTCGCCCATTTCAGGGATATCTCGCGCTTCTGCTGCATGCCCATCTGCCCTATGTAAGGCATCCGGAACACGGGGAGTTTCTCGAAGAGGGATGGCTGTATGAAGCCATCACGGAGACCTACATTCCGTTCATTGATGTGTTCGAAAAACTGCTGAATGAAGGCGTCGACGTGCGAATCAATATGGCCATGTCGCCGCCGTTGCTCTCCATGCTGTCCGACGAGTTGTTGCAGGAACGCTATCTCAAACATCTCGACAAACTCATCGGCCTCGCCGAGAAGGAAATCGACCGTACCAGACCGGAAGCGCGCTTCAACAAACTTGCCCTGATGTACCACAGGCGCTTCACTCATGCGCGGGACGTCTTCGAGAATCGGTACGGTCGCAATATCGTCCATGCGTTCAGACGGCTGCAGGATGCGGGCAACCTCGAGATTCTCACCTGCGCCGCCACGCACGGATATCTGCCCTGCCTGAACCATAACGAGGCCGCGGTGAACGCGCAGGTGCGCGTGGGCGTGTCGGAGTACGAACGATATTTCGGGCGCCCGCCCGGAGGCATGTGGCTTCCCGAGTGCGGCTTTTATCCCGGCCTCGACGAAGTCCTCAAGCGTTCGGGCATCAAGTATTTCATCGTCGAGACGCACGGCCTTCTCCATGCCACACCGCGGCCGAAGTTCGGGGTGTTCGCCCCCGTATACTGTCCGTCCGGAGTGGCGGCGTTCGGCCGCGACATGGAAAGCTCGAAACAGGTGTGGAGTTCGACAGACGGCTATCCCGGTGACTACCTGTACCGCGACTTCTACCGCGATATCGGATTCGACCTCGACTTCGATTATATTCGGCCGTATATACAACCCGACGGCACACGGGTGTTCACCGGGCTGAAGTATTATCGGATCACCGGCGAGACCGACCGGAAAGAACCGTACGATCCGGACCGCGCGCTTGAAAAGGCGGCCGAACACGCGGGCAATTTTCTTTTCAACCGCGAGCGGCAGGTCGAACACCTTGCGTCGATCATGCAGCGAAAACCGATTCTGGTGGTACCGTACGATGCGGAATTGTTTGGACACTGGTGGTTCGAAGGCCCCGACTGGCTGTATTTCGTTCTCAAGAAAATGCATTTCGATCAGGAAAGACTGCGCCCGACCACACTCTCGGAATTCCTCCGCGATAATCCGACCAACCAGGTGGCGACACCGTCGATGTCGAGCTGGGGGTACAAAGGCTACAACGAAGTGTGGCTCCAGGGCGCCAACGATTGGATCTATCGCCATCTGCATCGGGCCGCCGAACAGATGGCGGATCTCGCGCGGTCGAAAAAGAATCCCGGCGCGCTCGAAGAACGGGCGCTCAACCAGGCCGTGCGCGAAGTGCTGCTCGCACAGAGCAGCGATTGGCCTTTCATTATGAAAGTCGGCGAGATGGACTCCTACGCGCGCAGGCGCATAGGCGATCATCTCTCGCGCTTCACAAGGCTTTGCGACGAGATCAAGGCGGGAAGTATCGACGAGGACCACCTAACGCACATAGAATCACTCGACAACATCTTTCCCGACATCCACTACTCGGTCTTTCGCTGAGCCCTTTCCGGGTACGGCCATTCCACCGCACGCCCGTTCGCTGATCTTCGCGACCCTTTCGACCAGAAAAATCTTTCCTCCCGCCTTTTGCCATCAAGGCAGGCTGTGATACAATTGCAGCGAAATGAACCGGCAGCTTGAAATATTTCGCCGCACACTCTCCGAAGAGGCCGGACGCCTCTCCTTCACGCTTTCGCCCGGAGAACTCGACGCCTTCGGACTTCACTACGAGCTGCTCCGAAAATGGAATCCGCGCGCGCGGCTGACCGCGGCGATCGAGCCCGAGCGGGCGGCAATCGAACTGTTCGCCGACTGCCTCGCCGCATGCGCGTTCGCCGACTCACTCGCGAGCGACTCCTCCAGGACCGGCTTGCGCGTGATCGACATTGGCGCGGGCGCCGGACTGCCCGGCGTTCCCCTGAAAATTCTTCGGCCGGAATGGGACCTGACAGTTGTTGAGTCCAGCGCAAGAAAGTTTGTTTTTCTTAAACTACTCGCTCGGGAATTGGATCTGAAAAACACCGCTATACGACGAGGTCGAGCCGAGACGATCGCGCGCGAGGATGATCTTTGCGGCCGGTTCGATCTGGCCTTCTGCCGCGCGGTCGGCGTGCCGGCCATAGCCTGCGAACTCGCCGTGCCCTTTCTCGCGATCGGGGGAACATTAATCGTGCAGACCATTCTTCATCCCTCAGGCGCTCCCCGGAAAAAGGATTCCGGGGACAGCGACAAGTGGGACAGCACCCTTCATCCCATCAGGACCGCTGCAGAGGTCTTGAATGCAACCATCTTTAAAAAAAAGAGTTATAGGCTTACCGATATCGATATCCCCAGGGCGCTCATTGCTGTTCAGAAGACAGGCCCCACGCCATCACGCTACCCCAGAGACCCTCGAACGATCAAAAAAAGGCCGCTCGCATGATGGATGTTCCACGTGGAACGAAAGTTTTCTGTTGACTTTTCAGGGAAAGAGTTCTAGAATCGGATTGAGATAAGCTCGGATTGAATGAGGGCGGTGTGTTTTCATGAGAGTCATAGCCGTCGCAAATCAGAAGGGCGGGGTCGGAAAGACGACGACTGCCGTGAATCTGGCGGCGTGTCTGGCGGCGTCGGGGAGACGGACGTTGCTGGTGGACCTGGACCCGCAGGCAAATGCCACGAGCGGCTTCGGGCTCGACCGTAAGGCGGAGCGCCCGACCTCGTATGATCTGATTATCGGGAACGCGCCGTTCGAGCGGGTGGTGCTTCGAGATCTGCTGCCGTCATTGGACATGATCCCTTCAGGGACGGGCTTGGCCGGCGCGCAGGTGGATCTGCTGCAACTCGACGGACGCGAGCGCCAACTCAGGAGGGCGCTTGCGCCGGCGTTTGTACCGGCATCGCTCCATGACGGGCAGTCGTATGACGTCATTCTCATCGATTGTCCGCCGTCATTGGGTTTGCTCACCCTGAACGCATTTGTTACCGCGCGCTCGGTACTGATTCCGCTTCAATGCGAGTATTACGCGCTGGAGGGAATGGAACAGCTTCTTGATACAATCAAGCTCGTCAGGGCGACCCATAATCCGGGTCTTGAGATCGAGGGCATTGTGCTCACGATGTTCGATGGCCGGACCAACCTCTCCAATCAGGTCGAGGCCGAGGTGCGCGGCTATTTCGGCGACAAGGTCTATAAAACAATTGTTCCCCGCAACGTAAGGCTGAGCGAGGCCCCCAGCTTCGGGAAACCCATCGTCTTCTATGACATTTCCTGTGCCGGCGCCATCGCCTATATCAACCTCACAAAGGAAGTGATCCAGAGTGGAGAAAAAGGCCCTCGGTAAAGGACTCAAGGCGCTCATCGGCGAGCCGGAGACGTTCACGCGGTACGAAACCGATCAATGGCAATACCTTATGCTCGAGGAGATCGAGCCGAATCCGCTGCAGCCCCGCGAAGATTTCAACGAAGCGCGACTCGATGAACTTGTCTCTTCGATAAAGGCAAACGGTGTCCTCCAGCCGATTATCGTCCGCCGTTCTGGCGCGACCTACCAGATCATTGCCGGCGAACGCCGCTGGCGCGCCGCGCAGAAGGCCGACCTGATGAGCATTCCGGCCATCATCCGCGAGGCGACCGACCAGGACATGCTCAAACTCGCGCTCATCGAGAACCTCCAGCGTCAGGATCTGAATCCCATTGAAGAAGCCCATGCCTACAAGGCCCTCATCGAAGAACACGGCCTGATTCAGGAAATCCTCGCCCATCACGTTGGAAAGGACCGCTCGACCATCGCCAACACCATCCGCCTCCTCGCACTCCCTGACGAGGTGCAGGCGCATGTTTCACGTGGAACAATTTCTATGGGACATGCGCGCGCACTGCTTTCTTTGAGCGATTCCGTGGAGCAGGTTTCTTTCTGTCAGCGGATTGTAAAGGAGGGGCTTTCGGTCAGGCAGGTGGAGCAGTTGGTGAAGAGCCGCGTGCCCAGGCGGAAAGCGCGCCGAACAGCGGCCGTTGATCCGGATGTGAGGCGGCTGGAGGAGGATCTCCAGCGTGCGCTGGGAACAAAGGTTCGGATTCGAACGATGGGAAAGCGCGGAAAAATCGAGATCGAATTTTATTCGCCTGATGAGTTCGAGCAGTTGCTCGCCAGATTGCTTGGTCGATAGGAAGGCTGAAAGATGATAGATATCAAGTTGTTGCGGGAGAGCCCGGATACCGTCAGGGAAATGCTCGCGGCCAGAGGAGCGGATGCGGATATTGACGGCCTTTTGCGATTGGATGCCGAACGGCGGGAGCTTGTCTTCAAGGCGGATGAGTTGAAGAAGAAGCGCAATGAGGTCTCAAAACGCATCGCGGAGATGAAAAAAACAAGAAAGGATTCGAAGGAGCTGATCAAGGACATGCGCGCGGTCGGAGACCAGATCAGCGAACTCGATGATTTGATACGGGATAAGAATGAGGTGATCCGTGACATATGGCTGGGCATTCCGAACCTCCTGCATTCTTCGGTGCCGGTCGGCCGTAGCGAGGAGGATAATACCGAGGTTCGCACGTGGGGAGATCCCCCGGTGTTCGATTTCCCTCCTCTCTCGCATGCGGATCTGGGCGAGCATCTCGGCATACTCGATTTCGAGCGAGCGGCGAAGATCGCCGGAACGCGCTTCGTGCTGAGTTTCGGTCCCGGCGCTCTACTCGAGCGGGCGCTGATCAACTTTATGCTGGATCTCCACACGAAGGAACATGGTTATACCGAAGTGTTTCCGCCGTTTCTCGTCAACACCGACAGCATGGTTGGAACCGGCCAGTTCCCGAAATTCGTGGGTGATTATTTCGTGTGCCAACCCGACGGGTATGTGCTCGTCCCGACCGCTGAGGTGCCGGTGACCAACATCTTCCGGGATGAGATTCTGGAGGAGTCGGCGCTTCCTATTCGCTTTTGCGCGTATACGGCGTGCTTCAGGAGAGAGGCCGGCTCGTACGGCAAGGACACGCGCGGAATGATCCGCGTGCACCAGTTTAACAAAGTGGAGATGGTGAAGTTCTGCCGGCCCGAGGAATCGTATGAGGAACACGAGCGACTGACTCTGGACGCCGAGGAAGTGCTCCAGTTGCTTGAAATCCCGTATCGTGTGGTGACGCTCTGCACAGCCGATACCGGCGATGCCGCCGCAAAGTGTTACGATATTGAAGTATGGATTCCCTCGCAGGATACCTATCGTGAGATCTCCTCGTGCAGCAATTTCGAGGATTATCAGGCCAGGCGCGCGAACATCCGGTACCGGCCGGCGGACGGGAAGCCCCGATTCGTGCATACGCTGAATGGTTCAGGTCTTGCAATCGGGCGCACCGTGGTGGCGATCCTGGAGAATTTCCAGCAGGCCGACGGAACCGTTCTCATTCCCGAGAAACTCCGTCCTTATATGCATGGCCTTGAACGGATCACGCAGCAATAATCTCTCCTTTTCTCTGCAAATCGCTTGCTGAGATCTTTTGCCAAGCCAGATCTCTGCGAAATTCACGCTTCGATAAAAAAATCCTCAAGCAGTACTCTGCTATCCGCTCATTGTGGAAAAAGCACTGCTGCTGACCCTCATTATCTGTATAACTATCTGTTAATAAAGTCAGTTACGGCCCTTCAATACGACAAATTAAATAACATAGCGTTTGCGTCATGTCTCCCTCACGGTCTCTCCTGTTCATTCTTAAATCCATAATTGTCTGTCACACTATTCTTCCAAGAGAGTTTGAGACTCCAGATCATGCCGATCTCGGTCGGCCTCTTTACGCTTTTTGCGTTTTTGCAGTTCGATATATCTGTCTTTCCTGAACCCCCGGTGTTGCCTGTGGCAAGAAATGGGTTTTGGCTACGGCGCTGCCTCTCTGTTCTCTGTGGTGAATTTATGTCTTTCACTTAGATATTTTTTCACCATAGCAACTATTATAGAATTTGATTGAGTCTTGCAGAGGAATGGGGTGATGTGCACACAGAGATCGAGCTGGAAGACCCTTTAAGGCATGTTCCAGCAGAGATAATTCGTGTCCAGATTCAACTCACGGCTTCGCCTGCGTTCTAAAGATTTGCGATAATTCGTGTCCAGAATCAGGCCACGGCTTCGCCTGCGTTCTAAAGATTCGATGCATGCGAACCATTTCTCACCCTGTGGATAACCTGTGGGAACGTGGATTCTCCGGTCATTCTGGGGACAGTTTTATCGTCCAGCCATAAACCTGCCGGGACGCCGCCGAAACATCACATAACTCATGTATTATGAGTGTGTTACATAAATACTTAAAACAGAACCACAAAGAAATCGAGGCAGGTCAACAACGCGGCGGTGCGTTCCAGGTTTCGAATGTTGATAGTTTTTATGAGAAGCGAGTATTCGCGGGAATCCCTGCGTGACTTAGGTCAGACGTCTCCGGTCCGGAATATCCTTTGAACCATCGGCATCACACGGCCATTGATGTCCAGATCTGGCGAAAATTGGGGATAACCTGTTCACATTGTGGAAAAACGGCTAGCTTGTGCCGTTTTTGTGGGCCAGCTCGCTGTTTCACAAGGGGTAAGCGGTTATTAAGAAATCGGACAAATCGAGTGTTTTTATGCCAGAAACGGATTGTATTGCTTCTCGGTACCAAGAGTGGTGGCCGGCCCATGACCTGACAGCACCTGCACGGAATCGCCCAGTGGAAGAAGGCGATCCTTTATGGCGCTGATCAGGGTCCGGTAATCCCCACCGGGAAGATCGGTCCGCCCGATCGAGCCGGCAAAAAGTGTGTCGCCGACGAAGACATAGTCCTCGCAGACGATGGACATCCCTCCGGGCGAATGACCCGGGCAGTGAATGATGCCAAGCTTACGGCCGGCGCCGAAGGTGAGTTCGTCACCATGGCGAACCAGTTTGTCGGGTGGAGGGGGATCTTCCAACTGGAATCCAAACAGCCGTGCCTGCATCGCCAGGTTGAGATACAACGCCTCCTCATCCTCGTGCACCACGATGAGTCCGCCCGTCTCCTCTTTGACTCTGCCGATGTCACCGGAGTGATCGACATGAGAGTGGGTGAGGATGATGTATTTCACCTTGAGGTTGTTGGACTTGAGGAACTCGTCGATCTCTGCCGTATATTCGCCGGCATCGATCATCACGGCCTCTTTCGTTTCCTCGCAGCCGAGAATATAACAGTTTGACATAAACGGAGTAACTTCGAATTTTCCTAACAGCACGGCACGCCTCCTCTGTTTTCTTGACCGTCCTCCGGTGATCCCGCCACACCCTCAAAAAGAGTCCCGGGCGCTCTTCCGATGCGCATCGCGCAGCCTACGTTTCGGAACCGATCGGGAGGAAGGGAATTCACCCGGCGCCGGGGCAGATGGTTCATTTGACGCCGGGCGTTGCTTCAACTGAAAAACCGCTCTGTCGTTATTTGTACTGCTTTGCCGCTCTGTCAGACAGAGAGGAAATCCTGATCACAGATCCACAATACGAGAGCATGTTAGACGATTCCCTCGCAAAATGCAAGCTTCTTCTCCCATGCCGGTCATGATAAGAGACGGCGCCGGCGCGATCCTTGCCGCGTTCTCGCCCTTATTGATATACTATTCATGTGACCTGCCCTGGAGGCAACCGGGAAAAGCGCGTGCGGTCCGGCGGAACCCGCCCCCAGTTCTCTTCCAGTCAGGCCGCGCAGTTCGCGGAAGGCGGTCAATGAATGAAAACCTGCCTGAAGATCCTTGCCTGCTGTCTCGTGTCGCTTACCCTTATCTTTCTGCTGGCGTTACGGATGACGGGGCAATCTGACGCTCTGAAATATGCCGCAAAGATCAAGCCGTATGCGGCCGTTTTTCAGACAGCGGATGTGATTCGAGAGGCGCGCCGCCGAAACGAAAAGATCATTCTTTTTTTCGGTGATTCATCCGTTGCCCAACCCCCGTGGGCGGAAAAACACGCGAGCGGCATACCTGAGCTCCTGGAGAAGGAGTTGCGCGGGCCCCATTCGGCGCCGGGCGGTGTCTCGGTCATCGATTGGGCGTTCAACGGAGCCAGGCTGTTCCACTATTACTGCCTGTTGTTTGAGGCCGAGAAACACGAGCCGGCATTGATTGTCATCCCGATAAACTGGCGCATGATGGGGCCGAGGTCGAGTGAATGGAACAGGAAGTTCGCCTTTGCCGAACTGAGCGCGGCCGTACCGCCCGCCGAGCAGGCTCGTATCACCGGAAGAAGCATGCTTGAGCGCGAGGGCATCACGCCGGCAAGGCATGCCATGTATTCTCTTCGGCGCCCCCTGCTCTACCTCACCGGCCTGAAGATGTGGGGGCGGGTCAGGCTTGGCATGGAGCCCGAGGAGGATCCTTTTTCCGATCTGCTCGAGGGACTTCCGGAGGCTCGCGAATTGATTACAAGGGTGAGCGACGAGCGGTTGTTCAAAAACTACACAGCCGAGATCACCGACGACAATGCCCAGTTGGCTGCCCTTCGATCGCTCGTTGAGACGTCGACACGGCGCGGCATCAGGGTTCTGTTCTACATCACACCGATTCATCTGCAGGAGATGCAGCGAAGAAAGCGCTTTGATCGTGAATCATTCCGCGAATCGGTTGCGAGAGTGGCCGAGTCCGCAACTTCCGAAACGTGCGCCTGTCTGGATATGACATCTCTGCTCGGCGAGAAGGATTTTATCGACTACTTCGAACACTACACGGAGAACGGGAATCACACCATAGCCCGCGCGCTGGCGCCGGGGGTGACCCGGCTGATCGGCTCTCCCCTTTTGATGACCGCGGAGACCACTCCGCCGCCGGCCGATGTCGGCAAGCCGTGAGACATACCACCGCTCCCCTTCAATTCAAGTTGCATGTCCCGTCTCTCCTTCTGTCCAGTATCAGGAACTCACATGGCAAGCCGGATAAAATGAATGCGGCGGTCTATCCCCGAGCCCGTGGCCCGTTCTCAGTCCGCGCTCGCGTCCGGGAGATTGGCCTTGCCGGTCATTTTATCTATCGGGATCGCGCACACGCTGACAATCGCGAGCGCATGCTCCGGCGGAGCCTCGCAGGGTTTGTCACCGGCGTATTTCGCGAGCAGAAGTTCGAGCGCTTTCATTTTGTCGTCCGTATCGTCGAGCAGGCGCGCCGTTCCCCACGCGATGACGCTGCGATAGTATGTCGTGGACAGGCACCCCTGCTCGTTTATGACGATCTCGATCTGCTCGTCTACCTCGAAGCACACGCCGGGATTCTTCTCGATTGCCTCGAGCTTGCGTCCTTCAAGCCCTGTGTGAAAATAGATGCATCCTTCGTCATAGACGAAGTTAAGCGGCACGACATAAGGGCCTTCGTCGGTGATGAGCCCAAGCCGCCCGACTTCGGCGCGCTTGAGAATCTGTTCCATTTCCCCGCGATTTTCGATCCACGTTTTCATTGACCTTCTCCTTCGCTTTCGAGCGCATTACACGTTACGGCATTATCTGAACTTCCGCGCCCATGCCAGCGGAAGAACATCCCCGCCGCCCTTCCCTCACGGAGTTCTCTTCATGCCGGAGTTTTAAGTTAGTCAACCAACTTAATTGTACCGCCGGCGCCCTTTCCCGTCAAGAGATTTCTTGCGCAGGACTTCTCCGCCGCCGTGCATGGGAAATCAAGCAAGATTGGTTCGGCGCAGAGAGCATTCCGTCTCTCCAGTCAAATATGCCGGCGATTTTCAGTCGATGCCGATACCTTTTGTCTCCACATGGGTTCGAAGCCTCTCGTGGTACTGCTGCTTCTGCTCGGCGCTGTCAATACTCCGGAAAATGTAAGGGCCTTCATGAATATCATAAAGGTTCCCTGTTTTCAAGTGCGGGGAGTACAAGAAAAATTTCTCTTCAAAAAGAAGCCCCAGCAAATCAATCCCGTAGTGGGGAGGACCTGCGTCACTTTTTTGGACCTGCAGTCCTCTTCCCGGCACCATAACCAGTTTATTGCCATACGCTCCCGCGGTAACGATCGCTCGCTCAGGGATGGAAATCCCTTCCATTCCTTCCCCAAAAATCACGTCGCCTTCCATCCATTCCGGAATCGGCTGACGAAGAAAAGCGAGAATTGACGGGGCGATATCGAGATATTGCACCGGTTCATCGACGACCGTCTTTTCCTTTTGTCCCGGCAGATAAACCACGAGAGGAAGAGGATGTCTGATTTTGTCCAGGCTTGTGGTAAAAAGGCCCATGCCGTGATCGGTCATGAAGATGATCATCGAGTTTTTGAGTTTTCCCGTTTCCCTCAGCGTTTCAACGATTTCCCCAAAATAGTGGTCCCCTGAGAAGATGGCGTCATCGTAGAGATCCCACTCTTTTTTCTGGCGAGCGGGGGATACTCTCTTTGATGAAAACAGCAGGGCAAACTCATCTTGCGGGATAGTCCCTCCTGAATAGTAGCTTCGGCGCTGTTCTTCGATGGCCTCATTCCGGCCGGCGGGAATCTCCTGATCTCCCCAGGTCGAAAACCTGCAATACCGGGGAGAAAATGTGGGGCCATGAGTGCCCAGAAGATGCAGATGCACGAATACCGGCCGATCCGTCGTCCTGAGAATTTCATTTGCGATTTCTATGAGGTCCGCGTCCTCCAATTGCGGATCTTCTTCCGTAAACATGAATCTGGCGGAATGATCCGGTTGAAACGTCGGACGGATCATATAGAAGAGCCTGCTGCCGTGCCTTTCATAAAGGTCGGTGAGCAAGTATCTCTCCTGGGAAAACGCTACTTCCAATCTCTTCCGAAAGCCCAGCCCTGTTGCAAAGTCGGTCTCCTGACCGTTCTCCACATGAAACCCGTCACGCAGGTTGCTCTTGGATGTCGACGCAAAGTATCCGTCGTTCAGGTCCACAGTGTAATATCCCAACCTGGCAAGTATGTTCGGCAGATGCTCATAGGCGTCCCTGCCGTGAAAAATGTCCGGCGGATAGATCAGCTTTGTCGTGATCGGACTCTTACCTGCGAGCACAGACATGATGCTTCCGCGCGAGTTCCCGCAATTCGTGTAGGCCCGGGTGTACGTGATGGTGCTTTCAAGAGAATCAAGCCCCGGCGTCGTGTCGCGGACATATCCGTATGCGCCAAGTCGCCGGCAATCCAGGGCATCTGAGCTGAAAAGAATGATGTTCGGGCGGTTGTCTCCGGTCTTGTCCAGGGCCATGCTTCTCTCTAATTCAGCCGCCTCTTCCCACAGGACATACACCTTCTGCAAAGCAAACAAGACTGCGATCGCCAGCACTATTATTGTCGTCCTGGAAATTGCGGTTTTGTGCGCCAGGAAGAAATCAGCGCCTCGATCCCTTTGCTTTATGGCAAAAAGGAGGCTTAGACCCGTCAGAAGAATCACCAAAAGGATATTGACATACGGAGGCAGGTCATAGACATCAACCTTGAGTGTGGTGTAGACAAAAATCCACATGTGAGAAAGCGTGATCGCAAAGAAGATGAGGCTCAAGAGGATGGAATAACCGAACCATAATCCGCGGAGGGCCTTATCATTCCCATGCATCACATGTGATGCGAAATGCACACCAAGCCAGAGCAAAAGAACCGGCGCGGCCAGAAACAGCAGGCAATCGCCCAGTATGGCGACGCGTTGAAAAAAACTCAGGTTGGAGAAATACGAGGTCTTCGAGACCAGAAAGCCGGCTTCAAGAAAGACGGCCCAAGCGATAACGGACAGAGCGCCTGCGAGAAAAGGAAAAGAAATTTTCAGCGCTTTTTCGGTCCTCTCCATGGAATCTCCAGGCGTTGGGTGTTTTCCGGAAGGTGTTCATGCAAGTGCACGACGTAAAACATCAAGTTCTCTTAAGGTAAAGCTGCCATATTTCACAGATGATAGTCTTTTCATCGCAACTTTGTCAAGGAAGGCCGGCGCCGCCTCAGAACTCACTTTCCGGCGCTTCGCGTTGTTTTTCTTCGTGCTGGCTTTCAAAGATACCGTTCCGTTTTTTGTGCACAGCGCGATGCAGTCGCAACCAAAAACCTGTTCTCACCACAGAGACTCAGCGAACACGGAGAAAGGCAGAACCATTGAACCAAAGAGAAACTTAAACACAACGACATGAAGACACAAACAAAAAGAACTTCGGAATCGTAGATGCACGCCGATTCAAGCAGATGATACCGAATTCCAGTGTCTTGCAGGTGCGAATGAATTTGGATAATTCGAAGAGAATACCGTTGGTTCCGTTTGGAGGTTAGCGGGAAATGCGCCGGAAGTTACAGGATCTTCTTGATGCAATCGAGGCGAAAGGTGCGCTGTTCGCCCCGGAGGTGGCAGAAGGCTACGACTTTAGTTCGACGGCCCCGGCCCGGGACGCTTACAGGCGATATCTCGCGGACGGTGACCTTCCCGCGCGCATCCCGATATTCGATCCGCAGGCGCTCATTGCTTTGCATGGCCGCCTCGACCGCCTCCAGCGCCCGCGCCGGCGTGATTCCAAACATCAGGGGCGGCCCGTGACGTTTCAGAAAGTCGCCCAGGCTCAAGCCCCACGCTTTGTCGAACTGATCGACGCATCGCTTGAAGACCTCGGAGCTGTAGACCGCGTCGGCCAGTGCGCGGTGATGCTCTCCCTCGGGGATATGGAGATCTCTGACAAGGGTGGTAAGCTTATGATCGCGGAGCCGGGGAAATGCGGCGCGCGCGAGTTCGACCGTACACAGGATCGGATTTACCGGAGGCTCAAGTCCCGCATCGGCGAACGCCGCGTCGAAAAAGCCGATATCGAATGGGGCGTTATGGGCAAGCAGCACGGAATCACCGAAGAACTCGATCACCCCGGGGAGCGCCTCTCTCACCGGCGGGCTCGCGGCAACTTCTTCGTCCGTGATTCCATGGACCGCCAGAGCGGCGGGGGGTATCGGGCATCCTGGGTTAACAAGCTGTGCGTATTCTTCGAGCCGGCCGCTCCGATCGAATCTGACCGCTCCGAATTCGACAACCTTGCCGGTCATCGCGTCGAGGCCGGTGGTCTCGACATCGAAGGCCACGAACGTGATATCGGACAGCTTCTTCTCCATGGATGAATTCACGTCTTCAAAAGCCTTACTCTACTCTCTCTAGACCGAAAACAACCGTATTTGTGTTGTCGGGACACTGAAGCTCCTGCTTCATGTTGATCCAATCCTCGGGCGGTGTTTCCCGGCAATATGCCGTCAAATACGGAAGGAGCGCGGAAACGGCATATATGCATAATCCCTCGGGTCTCGCCGGAATTATCATGGGATCTTTGATAAGAAAATAGTCATTCACTTTATAGCCCGCCGCGCAGTTACCCGCCACCGACTTCACGGTGATCTTGACCTTTTTCATATGATCCCCCTTCCCGATTCAGCCTGTCATATGACCATGTGTCTCTCAGATTAGCACAGCGGTAAACCGGTGTCAACACCTGCGAACACGCGGAGAAGCCGACCCTTTCCCTTTTGACATAGCCTGTTCCAGATGGTAGAATACGCTGGAGTCTGCCGGATGCCGACTTCGGAGAGTACGAGAGGGCCGATGGTAAGAAAACTCGGGGTTATCCTTGGAATATGCATCGCCGTGATTATTGCGATAGCCTTGTTTGGAGCGATGTTCGCGCGGCCGTATTCCGAGGAGACGCTCGTCAAAAAGGGCGTTATCGAGCCCGACTCCCGCTTCATCGATGTCGAGGGCGTAAGGACCCGATATGTCGAGGAGGGCGAAGGGGAGAAGGCGATCGTCTTCATCCATGGTTTTTCCTCGTCACTCTATACATGGCGGTCATGTCTCGGCCCGATTGCGAAGCGTTATCGCGTCGTCGCGCTCGATCTCAAAGGTTTCGGCTTTTCGGGCAAGCCGGAAACCGAATACACAACCGACGGATATGCCGATTTCGTCATACAGTTCATGGATGCGGTCGGCCTGAAAGCGGCCACGCTGTGCGGCAACTCGATGGGCGGCAATATCGCCTGGCGCACCGCACTCAAGTATCCGGATCGGGTGGAAAAGCTTATCCTTGTCGATGCCTCCGGCTATCCGTCCCAACATAGAGGGATGCCCTTTTTTCTGAAACTTGGATCGCTGCCGGGCGTCGGAGAGATACTGTCGTTTTCGATCACCCGCGGGCGGATCCGCTCCTCACTCGAGAGCGCGTATCACGACACGTCAAGGGTAACCGAGCGGACCGTGGACGTGTATTACTATTCCATGCGGACCGAGGGCGCGATGCACGCGGTTCTTGCCAGGCTCAGAAGTTCACGGGCCGAGGCCGAAAAATGGAAGGACAGGATCTCCGAACTCGACCTGCCCACTCTCATCGTCTGGGGCGACAGCGACACGTGGGTCGAGCCGGTGAATGCCGAGCGATTCCACAGCGACATTGCCGGGTCGGAACTGGTGATAATCGCCGAATGCGGCCACCTGCCACAGGAGGAAAAGCCGGAGGAGTTTGCGATATCCGTCCTCGAGTTCATGCTCGGGCGGAAGCAAGGAATGCTTGTCACGGACGCGTTGCCCAACGTGGAGAGAGCGTTATCTGCGCCGGAGGTGGCGGCATAACGGAAAACATATCATAATTGGAGAAACGAACGCAAAGTAGAATATTATGGCAAAAAAAGAACTGTTACCGATAAAACCAGAGGCAGACAACAACAAGGGCAAGCTTATCAAAATACTGATCATCGCGGGAACATTCATCGCGATAGCGGTACTTTCGATAGTGACGCAGGGACAGGGTGGTGGCTGGCCGAGCACGAGCGTGATCGCAATTCGGATAGCCCTGCTTTCGCTCTGCACGGTGATTTACTTCCTGATGTTGTACTACACACAGGCAAGCCGGGCGAAAGATTCGCAGAAACCGCAAACGGGCAAGAAATGACGCCTTATCCCCTTGCGGAGAAAATGGGAGGTTGTCAGAAATGAGGTTCATGGTCGCGTTGTCGCTCTCGTTCACGCTGTTGCTCGCATCCGCACAGTTGGCGCCCGCGCACGAACTCGAACCAGAGGAGGCAGGACATCCGTTGAAAGCGGCCCGTCTCGTCCTGCATCCCGTGGGTTACATCCTGTACCACGGATTCGTAAGACCCACCCATTGGCTCATTTCCCGGCCCGGGGCAAAAAAAGTGTTCGGGCACGAGGAAAAGCACTGCGAGGAACTGTCGGCGGTACCCTGTGACACGCGCGCACATTCGGCGCCCAGAGGGGAGCCTGCTTCCTGTCCGGAGGCGCAGCAGAGCGCACCGCCCCCGGAATGCCCGCATGCTGCACAGCAGCAGTGAGGAGAACCGATGACCGAGAAAACTCCGATAGAAAACGAACCCGAAGAACAGGAAAAGGACGAACTGGAAACAGACGATTTGGAACCCGAAGAACAGGAAAAGGACGAACTGGAGCAGAAACTTACCGACGCGATGAAAGATCTCGGGCGCAAGAACAGGAAGGTTGAAGAATACCTCGATGGTCTCGCCCGAAGCGTGGAAAAGCCAACCCAGGAATCCGCAACGGAAGAAAGCCCTCCGCCTCAGGACTGAACCCGTCCCGATTTATCCCAATCGGCGATCGAGTTCGCGGTAGATGGTATCGCGAACCAGGTCGTAGTCGGCCGGCAGCTCGATCGGCGTGTTCGCATATTGCGGTTCCACACCCCGCAGTTTGCCGGTGTGGTACTTGAGCTTGAAATCGGTGAACTTGAGGCCGTGCGCGGTCGATATCACGATGACCTTGTCGCTGGATTTCACGATTCCGCGGTCGATTAGCTTGAAGAGGGCCGAGAGCGCCACGCCGGTGTGCGGACAGCAGAACAGCCCGGTCGTGTCTGCCAGAGCCGCCGCGTTCGAAAGCTCGTTCTCGCTCGCCTGCTCGACGACGCCGTCGAATTCCTGGAGCATCGCGATCGCTTTACGGACACTGACGGGATTCCCGATCTGGATAGCGCTCGCGAGCGTTTTCTTGGCACGCTTCGGCTTGAACTCCTTAAACCCTTTCAGGTAGCTCTCGTAGAGCGGGTTGGCCTGTTCGGCCTGCGCGCAGGCGATCCTGGGCCTGCGCTTGATGATGCCAAGGTGCTCCATCAGCAGGAACCCCTTGCCCAGCGCGGCCATGTTGCCGAGGTTGCCTCCTGGAACGATAATCCAGTCGGGCACTTCCCAATCGAGCTGCTGAACGATCTCGATGCCCACGGTCTTCTGGCCCTCGATGCGCAGCGAGTTCATCGAGTTGGCAAGGTATATTTTGTTCTTCGAGCAGACCTCCTGCACCAGACGCATGCAACCGTCGAAATCGGTGTCAAGCGAAAGGGTGATCGCGCCGTTGGAGAGCGGCTGGATCAGTTGAGGGATGGAGACCTTATTGCGGGGAAGGAACACCACCGCCTGGATACCCGCCGCCGCGCAGTAGGCCGCGAGCGCGGCCGATGTGTCGCCCGTGGAAGCGCAGGCGACGGCAGGGATCTCTTTTCCCTCCGCTCGCATCTGCTTGACCATCGATACGAGCACGGTCATGCCGAGGTCTTTGAACGAGCCGGTGTGGCTGTTGCCGCACTGTTTGATCCAGAGTTCCTGAACGCCGATCTGTCTGCCCAACCTCTCGGCCCAGAACAGGTTGCTTCCGCCCTCGAACATCGACACGATATTCTCGTTGTCGACGGTGGGACAGACGACCTCTTTCTTCCCCCAGACCGAGCTTCCGTACGGCCATTCGGTGCGCATGAAGCGCTGGTCAAACAGGTGTATCCATTCCTCGCCCGTCCTGGACGCCTTCAGGGCCTCCATGTCGTGGCACACTTTGAGCAGGTTGCCGCATTCGGGACACTTGTAGATTATCTTTGTAAGCGGGTGCTTGCCCTCACATCCGTCTATGCACTCGAACCAGGCCCTGTATTCCACGCCAAACCACCTCTCCTCTCAGGAAGTGTGTCCACGCTATTCCTCGGGGAGGATTATACCAGATGTCGCCCCGTGCACAAAATGCCGGCCTTTTTGGGCGCACCGCCATGCGCCCCTACAAAATACATGACAATCTGTACTATTAAATGTCAATTTCTTGAATTCTTCCTGTGATTTTCATACTGCGTCTTCTGCAAATCCAATAGGTGCAGCTTCGTGAGGCGACGGGGACTGTCCCTATTTACGGAATCCCGTTTTTTGGATTCGTAGAATAGGGACTGTACCCAGAGCCGGCGCTTGGTTCTCTGTGCTCATTATTCTTTGAAACAAGCCTTGCATTTTCGCCGGCCGGAGCGCACAGCCTCGTCGAGAGTGGAAAAGGTCAGAAGGTTTTTGGCTTTAATCTTCTTTGCGTGTTGGCAGGATGCCCGATGAAAAACCTTTGATCTCAGAGAAGCAGTGTAGCGTTTTTCCTGATTGCCGGAGATTGATGGCATCGTAGATGCCTGGACCTGATCGGTTCTTTTAATCTGCAAAGCTTCATCGTCATCGGAGAAGGATTCCCAAATGCCCACCATGTTCTTCCGAGCCTCGCGCTGTGCAGCGAGAAGCTCGGGCCGATATCTGATATTTGGCAGGTAGGTCCGGGCATGAGCGTATCCCTTTCTTACAAGCTCTGCGTTGACGAAAAGGCCTTCGACAAAAACATACGCAAGCATGCGGCCATATTTGTCCTTCCTTCTCTCATCGAGTTCCAGCAGGACAGTCTTGCCTTCTACCAGTATCCTGTTTGCCTCGGCGGCCTCTCTGGACCAGGGTTCAGGGGTTTTGTCGGGGGGACCCAGTTCCGGCGTGTCAATGCCCTCGTATCGGACCTCCACTTCGGTTCCATCCGCCTGTCGCACCCTGATCGTATCGCCATCGTAGATCCATAACACTTTTGCCGGAATCTGTCGTGCGGAGTGGGGGATGGGATCGGCTGCCTCCGCGTGTAAGGCGGAACAGCTTATTATTGCCGTCGCGATTGCCAACAGAATCAAAAGGTCGAAGCGTTTCATTCATGGTCTCCTAAAGCAATATAGTCGATTATAATCCTTTCTCTTGGCTGCAAACAAGCTGAATGCACCGCTTCTGTCAATGCATCGCTTCTTGACAATCGGCCATATCGTGGCTATAATACGATTCAAAGGGGCAGTTAATTTTGCCCTGAATGGTTGGGGGTGTAGCTCAGCTGGGAGAGCGTCTGACTGGCAGTCAGAAGGTCGACGGTTCGAGCCCGTTCACCTCCACTCTGCAATTCTTGGAGACAGGCCACTTAACGCAGGATTGAGTGGCCTGTCTTTTTTTGTTCCAGTCAGGAACACCTCTTAGATTTTTCTGTACTACTTCCCTTGAATTTGTTGAATTTTTGTCGTGATTTTCATGCGATGCCACCTGTAACTCCAACAGATGCAGTTTGTTTGGGGCGACGGGGACTGTCCCTATTTACGGAATCCCGTTTTTTGGATTCGTAGAATAGGGACTGTACCCAGAGCCGATGTTTGGTTGCAGCCATGCTGCACTGTGGACTCCGGAAATATGTACCCACTTTTCATGTATCTCGGCAGAAATTTCTGCTTGAACTA
>CAYZZY010000006.1:0-28651 GCA_964482745.1 uncultured bacterium | reverse complement strand
CGCCATAGCTGCACCGCTCTGTGTCCGGCGACAAAAGGGCAACCAGAATTATTGGACAAATCCGCAGTCGATGTCATATACTTTGGCGAGGGAAATACAGTTATCCCGGCGTGCATGCGCGTGATGCCGTATTGAATGCAGGTATTTATCAAGGAGAACATGAGTAATGGGAAAACCTTTTGAAAGAACGATGAGCACGATAAACGATCTGCTCAAACCGATGAACCAGATGTTGAAGGAGACCCCTCTTCCTCCTTATGAAGACTATGCCCATCTTTTTTCTGCAGTGATGGAGAGCAACATCGAGCATTATGAGGATGTGGCGGCTGCAATGAACGACGAAACCAGGAAGGTGGCCCTGTTTGAATTCGGACTCGTGCCCCAGCTTTTTTACTCGTTTGATTGCGCGCCGTTCTGCCTTGAGATGTATCCCAGTTTCCTTACGCGCGTCAATATGGGCATGGTGTATGAATTCCTCGAAAAGGCGGAAGAGGCGGGCGTTCCGTCCGACACGTGTTCGACCGACCGCTTTATTCTTGGCGCGGCCCTGAGCGATGAACTGCCGACCAATTCATTCTTTGTCACATCTTCCTCTCCATGCGACGGAACACGGGTCGCGTATCCGATCCTGCACAAAGTGCTTGAGTGCGAGATGCTCTTTCTTGACGCTCCATTCCGCCACGACAGGGAAGCCATCCGCTACTATGCCGGCCAATTAAGAGACCAACTCATCCCGTTCCTGGAAAAAGCCACGGGCAGAAAATTCGATATCGACAAATTCCGGGAAGCGGCCATTGAATCGAACAAGGCGCACGAATTGATGGTTGAAATCCATGATACATTCAGGGTGAAACCGGCGCCGCATCCGGGTCTCTTGAGGATGTTCCCCTATTCTGTCTGGATGCACGGGGCAGGACACCCCCGACTCAATAAGACGCTCAAGATCTTGAGTGACGACGCCACTCGCCGTGTGAAGGAGGGCCGCACCGAGGGACCGTTCGAGGAGAAACATCGGGTGATGTGGGTCCACGTACCGCCGACATATGATTCGGAACTCTTTGGCTGGATGGAGGAAACCTGCGGCGCGACAGTGGTGATGCAATCGCTTTCCAGTACGGCAATTCTCGAGCCGATCGACACGAGCACCCTCGACACGATGCTCGAGGGGGTCGCATGGCAGGGTCTGGACATGACCATGTCGCTGATGCGGTTCGACACGGAGAAACTCATCCGTTTTTCGCTGCAGGCCTATGACCAGTATGACTGTGACTGCATGTTTATAACCCAGCACGTCGGCTGCAACAGCATCTGCGGAGCCCGCGGCCTTTTCCGGAAGGTGTGCCGTGAAAGAGACATTCCCGTCCTTTTCCTGGAATTCGACTATAACGATGACCGGGTGCTTTCGCGCGAGGCGATGCGGGACCAGATCGAAATGTTCTTTACGACGGTAATGGAATAAAGGGAGAGCATCATGGAAGGGTTGAGCTATTTTGAGGAAATGGCCTCGGTGTTGAATAATCCCGAAGTCATGAAATGGAAAGAGGCGGGCAGGCGCGTGGTCGGTACCGTTTGCTCCAATATACCTGAAGAAGTGATCCATGCGGCGGGATTGCTGCCGCTGCGGTTGCGCGCGTCCGGCCTGCAGGAGACCTCAAACGCCGATGCGCAATTGCACCTCATAAATTGTTCATATACGCGGTCGGTGCTCGAAATTCTCATGCGCGGTGATGTGGACTTTCTCGATGGGCTTGTCGCCACGAACACATGTGATCACATGCTCCGGCTTGCAGGCGAGATCCAGGACAAGGCAAAGTTCCCGCTTGTCCATTATTTCTCGATGTATCACACCCTGGTGGATGCTTCCCGCGAATGGCTTATCCTCGAAATGGAGAAACTGATTCAACACATCGAGGAGGCGTTCGGCACAGAAATATCGGAGAACGATCTGCGCGAGTCCATATCAGTCTACAACCGGACACGGCGGCTCATGGCGCGTCTTGACGAACTGAGAAAAAACGATCCGCCCCCGGTCAGCGGCGCGGAATACTTGAAGATTGTCCTGGCAGGGATGTCGATCCCGAGAGAAGTGTTCAATGAGAAACTCGAAGCACTCCTGTCTGAGCTTGAAGGACGCAAATACGGAGAAGCGGGGCGGCCGCGCCTGATGATTGTAGGAGGCGCCTGCGACGTTCCCGACTTCATATACTTCATAGAGCAAAAGGGAGCGACGATCGTGGCCGATGGCCTGTGCTTCGGACTGCGCCACTACCAGGGCCTGATAGACGAGGAAGCCGAATCGCCGTTGCGCGCGATCGCGGACCGTCATCTGGCCCGCGTTGCCTGTCCTTCGATAATAAACGGCTTCGACCACAGCTATGATTCTTTGAAGAAAATCATCGATGAGTGGGACGTCACCGGCATAATCTGCGCGCGCCTGAAGTTCTGCGATCACTGGGGCGGCTTCGCCAAGTTGTTTTCTGAGAAACTGCGCGAAGAGGGGCTGCCGATGCTCAACATCGAACGCGAGTACAACACTGCGGGATCGGGTCAGATCGGCACACGCGTTCAGGCATTTCTCGAGATGATGGCACACTGATTCGGAATAAAAATCGAAGCATATAAATATAAGGACAAGAGCTTGTCCGGAGCATTGCCAGGGGGCGATGCTCTCCGAATCGTCGGGCCGAGATGCCCACGTCTTCTTCCCGTGGAGTCGTTCGACTCCATTTCCATTTGCAGCGAAATCAGCTTTTTGGTAAGATACCATTGCTTCAACTTGATAGAGGACCGAACCGATTTTCTTCCGGTTATGACCCCGTCCTATCTCTGTCGAGGGCTATGGGAACCCGCTGAAGGTTTACCGATCGCATGGAATCAGACAGCAAAAAATGCCCGTTTTGCGGTGAGGAAATACTCGGCGTTGCGATCAAGTGCAAGCATTGCCAGAGTATGCTGAGCCAGCCCGAAGCCGTATCGGACAGCGACCCTTCCGATGCCACGATGCCGCTGGAGGATGTCACCCTGCCGCTCCGCGATTTCAAGCGAATCCTCGGCGGGCGCTATGAGTTGATGGAACAACTCGGCAAAGGCGGCATGGGGGTTGTGCATAAGGCACATGATAAACAGTTGGATATTGACGTCGCGATCAAGCTCCTTCCCGAGTTTCTTGCAAATGACAGCCGGGGTGTCGAAATCCTGAAGACTGAAGCCCGGGCCTCTATAAAACTCTCGCATCCCAACATCATCAAACTCTACAACTTCGAAGACCGCCCCGAGGCAAAATTCCTTATCATGGAGTTTATCGACGGCAAGAACCTGCAGCAGATCCAGAACGAGAGCCCCGACCACAGGCTCCCGGAGGAGCAGGTTGTCCGATACGCGATCGAGGCGGGAAAAGGATTGGACTGCGCGCACGCAGAGGGCGTGATTCATCGGGATATCAAGCCGGCCAATATCATGGTCGATAGCAAGGGCCGCGTCAAGATCACCGACTTCGGCATCGCGCGCGTCATCAAGGAAAGCCAGACCCGTCACACCGGCGCCGTCACCAGCGGGACGCTCCTTTACATGAGTCCCGAGCAGATACGGGGCAAGAAATGCGACGCGAGGAGCGACATCTATTCGCTCGGCATCGCGCTTTACGAAATGTTGACCGGCGCCGTTCCGTTCCGAAGCGGCGACATAACGCATCAGCATCTGAGCGAGACGCCGCCTGCGTTGGAAGGCGTCTCCGAGAAGTTGGGCGCCATTGTCATGAAATGCCTCGAGAAAAATCCGGAGGACAGGTTCCAGACGGTCGGTGAGCTGATCGAGGCTCTCGGCGGTGACAAGGAGATGCGGCCCCACGCGGTCCCTCCGGCGAAAGCAGCGGCGCCCCGGAAGCGATCTTTTCTCGTTCCGCTTATTGTGCTGCTGCTCATAGGTGGGGCAGGCATTATCGCCTATTCGATCTATCAGAAATCGATACACGTACCCGCTGATGGTCCCGTTCAAATACGAACTGCCACTCGAGACTCGGATTCAACCTTGCAATCCGGGGAAGACAAAAATTCAGCCGGTCCGTCCGACGAAGAGACGAAGATCGGTGGCCACGTAGCCGTCCAGCAGGTCGTTGATGCGAAGGTCGCGGCGGAGACAGCGCGCGAGGCAGCGGACGACGCAGAGAGTTGGTTCCCTGAAATGTGGCAATCGGGCGAGGCGGAGTACAGGAAGGCCGTCGAACTGGATAACAGGGGAGAGGCGACGCTGGCGTTGGAAGCATACGTGAATGCCGTTGATGAATTTGAGAAGGCTGAGGCCGCGGCGGCGAAAATCATGAACGAAAAGCAATCGGCCGAAGCGGCGAAGGCGGCGATGGACGAGGCAAGGGTCGAGGCCGAAAGGCTTGACGCATCACGGTATTCCGCAGAGTTGTGGCAGGCGGCAGAAATGGCAAAGAGCAAAGGCGAGGAACTGTATCGGCGCAAGGAATATGCCTCCGCCGAACAGTCATATGAAGAGGCGACAAAGGCCTTCACCGATGCCCGCGGAAAAAGTGGAGCCAGGCTCGATCAACTTGCCAAAGAGCGCGAGGCGAAGGAACAGGGAACAGCCGACACGGCAAAGGCGCAGGCTCGGAGGGCAAAGAAGCGCGCTTATGACGAGCAGGCCGGTCGTTATGCCGCGGAGAGCCTTGAAAAAGCTGCACGGAAAGTGGAGGAAGCAAGCGAGCGATATCAGAACCGTGAATACCTCGCCGCGAGTGATCTTTACCAGGAGGCGGTCGATTTATTCAATCAGAGTGCAGCCGATGCAAAGAAGCAGAAGGCAGTATCCTCGGCGCCGGTTTCGTCTCCCGAGCAGATTGTCTCTCCAAAGGACGGCGCGGAGATGGTTTTGATACCGGCGGGCGAGTTCATCATGGGCAGTCCCGCCGGCGAAGGCAACGATGATGAGCGTCCCGTGCACAAGGTGCATGTCGATGCCTTCTATATGGACAGGTACGAAGTCACGGTCGGCCAATACAGGAAGTTTATTCTGGAAACCGGTCACCGCTCCCTTCCCGCCTGGGTATCTAAATATTCCACGGGCGATAACCATTCTGTTGTGGGGGTCAGTTGGAAGGACGCGGTCGCATACGCACAATGGGCGGACAAGCGCCTGCCGACCGAGGCCGAATGGGAGAAGGCCGCCCGAGGCTCCGATGGGCGAAGATATCCATGGGGAAATGCGGCCCCTGACGGCGGCGGTTACAGGGCAAATTACAATCCCGGCGAATCCGCCTCAGACGGCTTCGAGTTTACGTCTCCTGTGGGCGGTTTCGATACCGGCAAGAGTCCTTATGGGATATGCGATATGGCCGGCAACGTCTGGGAGTGGTGTGCCGACTGGTACGGCGTCAACCAGTACAAGAAGGGCGAAAACCGAAATCCAAAGGGCCCTGACAAAGGTTCCGACCGGATCGCCCGCGGCGGGTCATGGCGCGGCTATGCCGGCCTTGTCCGCTCCGCCCACCGGGGCCATTTTTCACCTTCAGACACCAACATCGACGTCGGCTTCCGTTGCGTCAAAGATGTCAAGTAATGGATGGCCGGGACTACCGGACGGAGCGACCCATGCCGCAGGAAACAAATCCCTGGAACGAAATTTTCAAACAGCAGGGCAAGGTCTTTACAGAACCGCATGAAGATATTCCGGCCATCGTCGAATTGTTAAAGGAAAAGGGAGCGCAGACGGTCCTGGACCTTGGCAGCGGTTCCGGGAGGCATGTCATCTATCTCACAAAATGCGGCTTCTCGGTCTTCGGACTGGACAACTCGCCGGAAGGGATTGAGATTACGCGGGACTCGTTGAGTAAGGAAGGCCTGGCGGCCGACCTGCGACTGAGAGGGATGACAGAAAAGCTCCCTTATGAAAACGCTTTTTTCGATGCCGTCATCTCGGTACAGGTTATCCATCATGCGGATAGTGCGACCATAAAAGATATTGTTCGGGAAATAGCGCGCGTTCTCAAAAAGGACGGGTTCATATTTATTACGGTTCCCAAGGTGAGGAACCAGGGGATAACTTTTCGGGAAATAGAGCCCAATACCTTTGTGCCGTTGGATGGCGCTGAACAGGGTCTTCCCCATCATTACTTCACCCCCGAAGAGCTGAAAGAGCTATTCGAAGATTTCAGCGTCACCGACATCCATCTTGATTCAACAGAGCATTACTGTCTGTCGGCTTCTAAACCGTAATCGGTGGAAGTTGAGCATAGCCCTCTGTCGGGAGACAAGTACACAAGCCTTTGATACAGGCGGGCTATCTATCGGGGATATTTATATAGTACTCCAGGCACTTTGAACAGCCGCCGTCTGCTTCCTTCCACTCCGGATGCCGTTCTTCAATTGTATTGAGAACGTACTTTTCAAGATCGAAGTGGATTTGGAACTTTTCCCTCTCGACTGTCGAGCCGCAAAGCGGACAGATTACTTCATCTGCCAACATGGGAAACTCCTTTCCGCGTGCCGATCCCGCGGGTCCAATAGGTGAATCTGCCGTCACATTCTTCCATTCTATATAGTATGCAGGAATGGTGTTGGCGGGGCAAACTGCGAACGGAAGCGTGTTTCTACTCGCCCGGCTCAAACGTCATCCCGTCTACTGCGATAACGACATCACCGTCATAGGTCTGTCGGCATTCGGAGAGCAGGTCGTAGTCAGCGCATATCGGATAGAGGTGAACGAGGACAAGTTTCTTGCAGCCAGCCAGGCGCGCCATTTCGGTCGCTTTCCTTGGGGCAAGATGACCTTGCACTTCCAACTCGTTGGGGTAGGAGCACTCGAGAATGAGCAGATCGCATTGAGAGGCGAATCGCGCCACATCCTCGCTGTAGTCGGTATCGCCGGAATACGCCATGCTCGAGCCGCCGGATTCCAGACGATAGGCAAAGGAGGGCTGGCTGTGTTCGGACGGAGTCGTCTCCACTCGCCAATCCAGGCCACCGGAATTATCTGAACTGATGGGTTCGCCACTGAGTTCCTCTATGCGCAGGTCGTATCGCTTTGGGACAAGCCAGTCGCCATAGGCCTTGACAAGGTTTTCATAAAGCTGCTCCATGCCGGGAGGGCCATATAGTGTCAGTGGCGCAGTGCGATTGAGATCGGGAATATTGTAAGCGAAAAGAAGCGGCCCGATGTCGGCGACGTGGTCGGTATGGAAATGGGTCACGAAGATCCTGTCAAGCTTCGTCCAGTCGACGCCCGCCGTCGCCATGCCCTTGAGTGCGCCGGGCCCGCAGTCAAAAGCGAAAAGCTCGTCCCCGACGTCAACGGCTATGCAAGGTGAGCCGCGGTCAGCCGTCGGAATACCGCAGCCGGATCCGGCAATGGTAACTTTCACGGTGTGTCTCCTCTCCTGGGAAAATCTGAGGATATCTGTTTACGCCTGCCTCACATAGTGCCCACATATTATACAGTCAGGACGACCTGTTTGTCCCTCCCTTGTTGAATTTTCCCACATTTTCACCGTTTCAATATGAAACGAAGCTGGATGTTTTCGGTTTGAATACTCCGCGTCCCTGTCTTGCAGTGCATTGGTAACTAATTGATAATAAATATGTTGCAGAATATATGGCGCCTCCCCAAAACCTTGGCATCCTCCTTGCTCATTGAGAGTTCGGAAATACGGAAGCATCATGAAGTCTAAATTGAGAGGAGTGGAAACAATGGGAAAAGTAATTGGAATAGATCTTGGAACAACGAACTCGTGCGTCGCGGTGCTTGAGGGCGGCGAGCCTGTCGTTATACCAAATAGCGAGGGTGGTCGCACAACCCCGTCTGTCGTGGCATTTTCGAAAAACGGCGAACGTCTCGTCGGGACGGTAGCCAAACGGCAGGGCGTAACCAACCCGGAGAACACAATTTTCTCCATCAAGCGCTTCATGGGCCGCAAGCATGCGGAGGTCGGGAGCGAGGAGAAGCTCGTACCTTATAAGGTTGGCACAGCCGCCAATGGCGACTGCGAAGTAAGCGCCGGCGGGAAGACCTACCGGCCGCCCGAGATTTCGGCGATGATTCTGCAGAAGATGAAACAGAGCGCCGAAGACTATCTTGGTGAGAAAATCACGCAGGCCGTTGTCACGATACCCGCCTACTTCAATGATTCGCAGCGCCAGGCGACAAAGGACGCGGGAAAGATCGCAGGGCTTGAAGTCCTGCGAATTATCAATGAGCCGACTGCAGCTTCACTTGCATACGGTCTCGACAAGAAGAAGGATGAGAGGATAGCCGTTTACGACCTTGGTGGCGGCACGTTCGATATTTCAATACTCCATCTGGGCGATGGAGTGTTCGAGGTGCTGGCCACTAACGGCGATACGCATCTTGGCGGCGACGACTTCGACCAGCGTATTATCATCTGGCTTGCTGAAGAGTTCAAGAAGGAGCAGGGAATAGACCTTCGTGAAGACCGCATGGCGCTTCAACGCCTGAAAGAGGCGGCCGAGAAGGCGAAATGCGAGCTTTCAAGCTCGCAGACCACGGACATCAATCTCCCGTTCATCACGGCGGATTCGGCCGGTCCCAAACACTTGAACATCACGCTCACGCGCTCGAAGCTCGAACAACTTGTTGACGAGTTGGTCGAACGCTCGCGACAGCCCGTGCTCAAAGCGTTAAAGGATGCCGAACTCAAACCGGACCAGATAGATGAAGTCATCCTTGTCGGCGGGCAGACGCGCATGCCGAAAGTGCAGGAGATGGTAAAGGGAATTTTCGGAAAAGAACCGCACAAGGGAGTCAATCCCGATGAAGTCGTCGCCATTGGCGCGGCAATCCAGGGCGGCGTGCTCGCGGGCGACGTGAAGGACGTGCTCCTGCTCGACGTTACACCGCTGTCGCTTGGAATCGAAACCAAGGGCGGTGTATTCACACAACTGATCGAGCGCAATACGACGATACCGTCACGCAAGAGCGAGATCTTCACGACGGCAATGGACAGCCAGACGAGTGTCGAGGTGCACGTGCTCCAGGGCGAGCGAGAGATGGCGGCATATAACAAGACCATAGGCCGGTTCCACCTCACGGGCATGCCGGCGGCGCCGAGAGGCATACCCCAGGTCGAGGTTGCGTTTGACATCGATGCCAACGGGATACTTCACGTGTCGGCAAAAGATATGGCCACCGGCTCGGAGCAAAAGATGCGCATCGAGGCTTCGAGCGGTCTGTCCAAATCCGAGATCGATCAGATGGTCAAGGAAGCCGAAGCGCACTCGAGCGAAGACCGCACACAACGCGAGAAAGTCGATGCGGTCAACCGGGCCGAATCGATGGCCTACGATACCGAGAAGAACCTCAAGGACTTGGAAGGCAAGATTTCGGCGGAACAGAAGAACCGAATCGAAGCCGCCGTCGGTCGCGTCAATGAAGCGATAAAAACCGAGGACGTAAATGAGATCAAGTCGGCAACCGACGCGCTCCAGGAAATCTGGCATCAGGCCTCTACGGAGATTTACCAACAGGCCGGCGCTCAGGCAGCCGGCGCACATGCCGGGGGAGCGCCCGGCGGAAACGGGCACGATCATGCCCATAGAGAGGGAGACGACGTCATCGATGCCGACTACGAAGTCGTCGATGAAGGTAAGTAAGTAAGGCAGTGCGGTGAGCCAAAGCTTGAATGATAGCATGAGCCGGGCCATTCAGCGAATGACGGTTTGCCGGGAAGCAGAAGAACCAACCGGCTTGACAATGGGAGGAACAGGACAATGACACTGATAAAATGGAGACCGAGAACCCAGTTTGAACCCTTCAGGGACCTGATGGGAATGCGGGACGAAATCAATCGCCTGTTTGACATCTCACTCGGTGGGAGTCTCGCAGACCGCGCGAGCCTGTTTGATGGTGATTGGGCGCCCGCGATCGATGTCTACGAAAACGACGACAAGGTCGTCGTGAAGACAGAGTTGCCCGGTATGGACGAGAAGAACGTCGAACTGAGCATCCTCGGCGATACGCTCACCATAAAGGGCGAGAAGAAGAAAGAGGAAGAGAAAAAGGAGAAGCACTACCACAGGCTGGAGAGGAGCTACGGATCGTTCCAGCGTTCCATCACGCTCCCGAGCCATGTGGTGCACGAGAAGGCGAAGGCCTCGTTCAAGAACGGGGTGCTGGAGATCGAGATACCAAAGAAGGAAGAAGCAAAACCGAAACAGATCAAAGTCGAGGTGAGCTGATCTCACGATCAGCTCATCTCTAGACTCCTTTGACTTTTTATGGATCACGAAGGGAGGTTATGACAACAATGGCAGAGTACAGTGACGGCAAAAGAAGCGGGAATCGCCACAGAGTTCCCCATGTTGAAATAGTTGAGACTTCCGAAGCGGTCGTGCTGAGCGCCGAGATGCCCGGTGTGCGGAAAGAGGATCTCGATGTCAACATCGACGGCGGCGAACTCACCATCAAAGGAAAACGCGGTTCCACGAATTCAGGGCTCAAGCTGGTCCGCGGAGAGAGCCACAAGGCTGATTTTCTCCGCGTCTTCACGCTTGGCGAGGCATTGGACACCTCAAACGTCAACGCAAAACTCGATAGCGGAATCCTGACGCTTACACTCCACAAGAAGCCGGAGATATTGCCCAGGAAGATCGAGGTCGAGGTTGTGTGATGGCGGCGTGACGACTTTGACATCCATGGCTCCGGCTGCTAAGATTTAAAGAGGATGCAAGGTGTTCTTCCGTGCCGCATGGCGGCGCGGACCCACGTTTCAAAATCAGGAGGAAATGAGTAGATGAATGCGTTACGGACTGCATTTCTGTTGACCACGCTTACCCTGATCCTTGTATTTGTCGGGCAGATGGTCGGCGGCCGGAGCGGCGCAATGGTCTTCTTTTTCCTGGCTGTTGTGATGAATTTCGGGGCGTACTGGTTCAGTGACAAGATTGTGCTGAAAATGTATCGGGCCCAACCGATATCACCATCAGACGCCCCGAGGGTGTACTCGATGGTGCAGGAACTTGCAACGAGCGCGGGTCTGCCGATGCCGCGCGTCTACCTGATCCCGAACGATTCACCAAATGCTTTTGCCACGGGACGGAATCCTCAACACGCCGTCGTCGCGGTGACGAACGGAATCCTCAACCTGCTGAGCGAGGATGAACTGAGAGGCGTTCTCGCCCACGAGCTGGCCCATATAAAGAATAGCGACATGTTGATAGGATCGATCGCGGCCACGCTGGCCGGCGCTGTCTCGATGCTGGCCATGGTTGCCCGCTGGGGGGCCATATTCGGAGGTTTCGGCGGGAGGGATGACGACAACGGCGGCATTATCGGACTTCTTGCGGCCATGATCGTCGCTCCCATCGCGGCGATGCTGATACAGATGGCCGTTTCACGCTCGCGCGAGTACGGGGCCGACGCGATGGGCTCGCAGATAGCGGGCAGCCCTTATGGTCTTGCCAACGCGCTTGCGAAACTGGAGAGCGGGGCGCAGAGGAGACCGCTCAAGGCCACCCCGGCGTCGGCTCACCTGTTCATCGTGAACCCGCTTCGAGGCAAGAGCGTCTGGAATCTTCTGAGCACCCATCCGCCGATTCAGGAGCGTATTCGCCGTCTGCGCGAACAACATCCTTAAATGGAGTCGCATCGGGGGTTTTGCGGGACCGGAGTTTTTGTGAAGCCGATCCCGCTTTTTATTTTTGGTATGAGAAAGGGGAAGGCATTTTCGATAAGTGGCGGATGTTGTCATATCGGGAAAAACGTCATAGAGTGAATCCTTCAACGGACGTCAGGAATAGGCAAAAAGTGCCCTGCGATCCCATCTTGACAAACCCTGCCCCGGCCCCTATAATACCTATGAAATCCTCCATTTTTCGCCACGAGATACTTCCATTGAGCAAAGGGATTTTCCGGAATACGGACGAACAATGTCTTCCTCCCAATCAGAAGCCAAGCATCAGCCATGTCCCCCGCCGGGTATGACGGTTCGGGAGATGCTCGAACAGCGTGAAAACGAGTATCTTTCGCCGAAGGCCGCGCATAGCGCGGCGACCAGGGGGAGGCGCGTTCCCGTTGAAGAATGCCCCTATCGAACGCCATTCCAGCGAGATCGGGACAGGATCATCCACTCGAAATCGTTTCGCCGGCTCAAGCACAAGACCCAGGTGTTCCTCTCGCCAACGGGCGACCATTACCGGACGCGCCTGACGCATACGCTCGAGGTGGCACAGATCGCGCGCACGATTTCAAGGGCATTATGCCTGAACGAAGACCTGACCGAAGCCATCGCGCTCGGGCACGACCTCGGGCACACTCCATTCGGCCATGCGGGCGAATCGGTGCTGAACGAGCTTTTTCCGCCCGGCTTCGCGCACAATGAGCAGAGCCTGAGAATCGTGGACGAACTGGAAAACGGGAATGGCCTGAATCTCACATTCGAGGTGCGCGACGGGATACTCAATCATTCCAAAGGTGACACAGACATTTCCGAGATGGGGCGCACGGAGGAACCGAAAACGCTCGAGGGCGAAGTGGTGAGGATATCCGACAGCATCGCCTATATCAACCATGATATCGACGACGCCATCCGGAGCGGCTTGATCACCGAGGCTGAGCTTCCCGCAGGCTACGCTTCCATGCTCGGCGATACGCCCTCACACCGGATTGACGCCATGGTGGCCGATGTCGTTCGATGCAGCCGGAACACTGCAATAAGGATGAGCCCGGACATTCTGGAAGCGACCAATGCCCTCAGAAACTACCTCTATGAAAACGTCTATCCGCGCGAAGAGATACAGGACTCCATAATTAAGGCAAAGAAAATACTGAAGGAAATATATTGTCATCTGGTTGAGAATCCACTCATCATTCTGGATGAGGTGCCGCCGTCGGATTCGCGTGACAACGTAGAGCGACTGGTTGTCGATTTTATAGCCGGGATGACCGATAGATACGCCCTTGAGTTCTACAAGACCCATTTCCTCCCAAAGGTCGAAGAGTAGGGGGGGTGACAGGATCCACATACCGTTTGGGAAATCGGACCTGTTTCGCATTTTGAGATTCAATCGCAGTTCGGATATAATAAATCGACACCGCACTGTGAAACCTGAGGAGAGTGGTCGCCGATGTTGAAAGAGCTTCTGGAAATCGTCAGAGGGAAGTCACCCTTAAAAGACATGCTCGGCGAGTTTACGCTGATGATTGAGAAGGCCGAGTGGATGTTTGACGTTTCCTTCCGGGTGCTCATGGACAACAAGCCCGCCGAGGATATCCGAGAAGAGCTTTATGCCAAGGATAGAGAGGTAAACGAACACCAGCGCAGCATCAGGCGAAAGATAGTCAGACACCTTACCCTGCAGCCAAGATCCGACGTGCCGGCGTGCATGGTCTTAATGAGCGTTGTCAAAGATGCCGAGCGACTCGGTGATTTCTGCAAGAACATCTTCGAATTGGCGACCATGTTTGATGATGTCACCTTCGGCAACGGGCGCTATAAGACACCGCTCCGGGAGTTGTCGGAACAGGTGGAGAATCTCTTCAGCAAAACACGCAAGGCCTTTTTATGGTCGGATGAAGAAACCGCCCGTGCCATCATTTCGAAGGGGGCCGGAATCGGCAAGCAATGCGACATGCTCCTCAAACAGCTCATTTTGGACGAACTTCCCACAAAGAAGGCGGTCGCGTATACACTCCTTGCCCGTTATATCAAGCGGGTTACGAGTCACCTGACCAACATCGCGTCGAGCGTTGTCACCTCCGTTGATAATCTGGATTATCTGGACGAACCCGAAGATCCCAATGACCAAAGATAATATCCCTCCAGGCGGCCGGACCGGTTGCATCCATATATATACAGGAGAAGGCAAAGGGAAAACCACGTCCGCGCTCGGGATGGCGCTCCGTGCCGTGGGTGGCGGGCTGAAGGTCATCATGATCCAATTCCTGAAGACCTCGAACCGCTACGGAGAGCTGAGAGGCGCAGGCAGGCTCAAACCGGGATTTGAAATCATCCAGATGGGGCCCGAATGCGTCCGCCTTGCCAAAGATCCGGGCGCCGACAAGGAATGCATCGGATGCATGGAGTGCCATGTCGATCCCGACAATCCCAGGGTCTCGGATCTGGAAGCCGCCCGCCGCGCGCTCGACTTTGCCGAAAAATGCCTCACTTCGGGCAAATACGATCTTGTGATACTGGACGAAATCAATTATGCGATAGATTTCAACCTTCTTTCAACGGAGGATGTCGTCGCGCTTCTCAAGCGCAAGGATGTATCTGTGGAGGTCGTTCTCACGGGAAGATCCGCTCCTCCGCAGCTTGTGGAATTGGCCGACTACGCAACCGAAATGCGCGAAATCAAGCACCCGTGGATTAGCGGCACGAAGGCGCGCAAGGGAATCGAATACTGAGGGAAACTCGTCTATGCCGAGCACGCGAGACCAGATTGCCAGGTTCTTCAAAAGCATCTCGCTGAAACAGGTCATCGGCTTGTTCCTCGAGGAATATGTCGCATGGATTTTTCGATACATTCCCGGTTTTGAAGGTTTTGCATTGCGATATGTGTTTTATAAATTCCTCTGTAAGAAGATCGAACCGTTTCCCTTCATTTTTCCCGGAGCTTACATTCAACACTGCTACGGCATAGAGGTCGGGCGGAACCTTAATGTCAATCGCGGCGTCCACATATATGGTCGGGGCGGGATCAAGATCGGCGATTACGTCCTTATCGGGCCCAACGTCGTGATTACCTCCTCTCAGCATAATTATTCCATCAAGGGGGTCCCCATTCTATTCCAGGGCCATGAAAAAGACCCCGTCGTCATCGGGAACGACGTGTGGATAGGGGCCAACGCGGTCATTTTGCCCGGCGTAACCATAGCGGACGGCACGATAATAGGCGCCGGGGCCGTTGTCACCTCCGATACGGAGCCCTATTCCATCATCGGAGGTGTACCGGGAACAAAAATAGGCGAGCGCGGCCAACCCGACGAATAAAAGGGGAACATTACGGTCCCGGGTTTCGGGCAGAATGTCCTTGTAATTGAGAGAATAGCCTTCGGAAAATCATCCCCCTTGCAGTGTCCTCGTATGCAGCCGGTCAAATCCACCCGCAGTTTGAAGCATTTCCAGGTTCTCATCTGTCTCGGCTCAGAGTTATCGAGATGGATTCCGCTGCAGTCCGTTGTCCCGAAAACCCTGCAAATCGGCAGATTGACAGAGAGATGGGCCTATGCTAGAATCAACATGAATTCAAGTGGTCGCGGGCATTAACTGGTAAAGCGTGGTGAACCGGAAGCTTGACAGATTTCTCGCAGAAAGCAGTCATAATCATGATCGCTCTCGCCGTAGTCGGGGGTGGAATGTGGCATTTGCAGAGCAACTGGGCTTCGAAGGATCCGGCGAATAGCGAGGCTCCACCGGATGTCGAGAAACAAATACGGTCGCTCTTAGAGAAATCAACGTCCGCAAACTTGACGGAAAAAATCAGGATTATCAAGCAGATTCTCCTTCTGGGGCAGGATGGCATTCCCGTTCTCGTGCGGGCTCTGCAGGATGAGGATCCCCGGATACGCGCCTTTGCAGTTAATACCCTTACGTTCTTTGACGACTCGTCGGTGGTTCTTCATATTGAAGCTCGTTTGCAGGATGAAGCCCCTTTTGTAAGGCGATCCGCGGTGATGGCGCTGGGGCAGCTTGGGGCCTATGAAAGCATTCCCTCCCTTCTTGTGATGCTTAATGACGGCGATGAGATGGCCCGTTGCGAGGCGGCACAGGTGTTGGGAACCCTCGGAGGCGATGTTGCGGTGGGGCCGTTGATAGGAACGTTGGAAGGCGACCCTTATCCGGCCGCACGGCAGACGGCCGCCAACTCTCTGGGAGAGATCGGGAGCAAGAGAGCCGTCCGATCGCTCATCAGTTCTCTCGAGGACGAGAACCGCCTTGTCCGCTCGGCTGCGCTTGTTGCGCTCAGGCGGATAACAACCGTGGAGTTGGGGCCGGATATCGACGATTGGATCAGGTGGCTGGGCGAGAATCCCCATATCCCTCACCCCCGATGAACACCCGGTTCGGATTGGGTAGGGCAAATACTTGTTCGACAGTTATGAGGTAAACGATAGTGAAGACACATTTGAAATATGCCATGTGCATGATGGTCGTTCTTCTCCTCTGCTGTTGTTCCAAACAACAGCTTTCAGACGATGCACGGGCCTCGATTCAACCTGGAAAGATAGATTTCGGGACGATAGCGGCGAACGACCCGATAGCTTTTCATGAGGTTTCGCTCAGTGTAAGGAACATGGGAAAGCAAGAGCTTAAGATCGAAGACGTCGAGCTTCCCGAAGGATTAAGCTATAAACTGCTTCCTCGCAACACTATCGAGGGTGGCGGCAAGGCCACGCTGAAGATTGTTATGGATGTTCGCGGTTTCTCGGGCACGGTTTCGGAGAGCGCGTACCTGGTGAGTAACGACCCCTCCAATCCCCGCCTGCCAATCATGATTGAAGCGGTTATTGCCGGAGAGCGCGAGGAGTATGCGCCGGAAATCCCTGACGAGCCTGATATTGTTTTTGATCACAAAATTGTGGAAATGGGGGTTGTCGACCGGCGCCAGATGGTTAAACATGAATTCCCTTTCAGGAATGAAGGAAGAAAAACATTGGTATTCCACAGTATGGAGACCACGTGCATATGCTTTACCGGGACTGTGACAGCGCGGGAGATATCGCCTGGAGGATCAGCCGCAATTATTGCGAGATTTGAGCCATATCTCATCGGAGGGACATCCTATCTGAAATCGATAACGGTCAGGACAAATGATCCCGATGAGCCGGTTATCACTCTCTCTATGACCGCGACCGTAGTGGACGAAACGGTACTGGAACCTAAAAGAGTTCTGTTGCCCGACATCCCATTGGGCGAACCGGCATCTGCACAGGTGAACCTTATTCAGGAAGGCAAGGCGGATTTACACATAAAAGAGATACAGAGTTCGTCATCCAGCATCTCAGTCGATGTTTCTCCTCTCGAAGGTGAAAGGAAGGGGTATCTGCTCAACGTGAAGGTTTCCTCAGATATGCCGGAAGGCCAATTTGATGAGGTGGTCACGATATTTACCAACTATAAGGACCACTTATCGGAGGAAGAACAAGAGGGGCGAATGCTTGTGGACTATTCAAAGCTGAGACTGCCGGTGAAGGGTTCCGTCTCAGACGTGATAGCTGTCGTTCCCCACAAGCTCAATTTAGGTTCCGTCATGTCCGACACGACCGCGCGGCGCAAGCTCATCGTTTCAAGCGCGACGTCCAGCTTCGAGATTCGGGCACTGTCCATCGCCGATTCCCGCTTTCATGTCTCACAATCCACCGTTGAACCCGGAAAGAAATATGAGGTGACGGTCGAATTTGTTCCTGACGCAATCGAGGGACAGGTCAATGCCAATCTCATAATTGAAACAACAGGAGCGTCGCTTACCGTGCCCGTTTTCGCAACGGTTAAGCCATCCTCATAAGTCGGGCGCCGTCTGGGTTCGGCCCGATCCCGCGATGGGAAGAACACAGGGACCTGAATTCTCTCTACAACAGCCTCTTCCGGATCGATCTTTCAGAAATTCTATGACGTATTTTATCGCCCTGGGCATGGGCACGGCGCGCCGTGCCAACCTATACAGTTGCCTTGCGTCCTTGCGCAAGAGGGATGTAACAGTATTTTCGAAAGGCAGCGCTTCCGGATAGATCTCAAATCCCTCCCCCACATGGGACCATCGAGCAAGTATTCTTCAGGCGGCATGAAGGGCGACAAAAGGCGTCCGCCGCAAGTCGCCTCTATCGCTTTTCTCAGCCTTGCGGTTCCGGGCACATGTTTCCTGAAAAAAGGCTTGACAACCAATTTTGCCTGTGATATATTCTAGCCCACATGGTTGACTGACTGGCCAATTTAAAAAACTCTCCCACAATACTGCCAAAGTGCCTCGACGTCAGGTTTATTATAAGGAGGCCAGAATGAGCGTAACGGCAGGAACCGTTACTTCCGTTTCCGGAGCACAAGCACTCGTTGCATGCCTCAAATCCGTGGAAGTAAGAAGAATCTACGGGATCGTTGGCACCTCCAATATTGCTTTTGTCAATGCGCTTTATGATGAGCGCGATAACATCCGTTATATCTCCACCCGCCACGAGCAAGTCGCTGCCAGCATGGCCGATACCGAGGGGCGTCTCACCGGGAAGCCCGGTGTCTGCCTGGTTCATTCCGGGCCGGGAGCCCTCAACGCGTCCATAAGCGCTGCAACTGCATACAAGGACTGCTCGCCCCTTATCATCATCTCGGGGGCCGTAAGATCAGCCCTGAAAGGGAGCGATGGCCTGATCGAGGCGGACCACTGCAAGGTTTTCGATCCTATCTGCAAAGGCACATATCGAGTCGAGGATGCGGCAAGCCTGCCTTCGATCTTCTCGACGGCCTATCAAGTAGCAATGACCCCGGCCAAAGGCCCGGTCCTTATAGAGGTTCCTGAGAATCTCTGGGAGAGCGAGTGTGAGGTAGATCTCGCATCGCTGGGCATCGCGCTCCCTGTTCCAAAGAAAGTCAGCGCTTCCGATTTTGAGGAAGTGTTCCGGCTTTTTAGAGAGTCTCATTTGCCCGTTCTATTGGCAGGCGCAGGGGTGTTCGAGGCGGGTGCGGCCGGGCTGGTTCTCCAACTTGCCGAGCAAGCGAACGTCCGGGTTGTAACCACGGGCAACGGGCGCGGCGTGATTCCCGAGACCCATGATCTCTGTCTGGGCCGCGCAGGCTTCTTCGGCAATCCCGTGGCCGATAAAGCATTAGAACAATCCGATCTGGTCATCGGGCTCGGGTGCTGCCTTTCCGACCTCCTTACTTATGAATATACCGTCGAGCTGAGCGGGAAGGTTGTCCTGGTGAATGCCGATTCCACCGCCTTCAGTCTGCCGCCGGAGTCATACAGGGTCGATGCGATGTACATCGAGGGTGATGCAGGCGACTTCCTCGAGAGACTGGCGGGGAAGGCTGCTGCCGATTCCATTACAAAATCCGATGATTTCATGGATGCGCTCATCTCCGTAAAGGAGCAGTGGGAGGCCCAACTCGACATGGCAATCGCATCCGATAAGGCTCCACTGTCTCCGGGGAGGGTTGTCCGGGCGTTGTCGGACCTCGCGCCCGACAATGCGATTTTTGCCTGTGGCGCCGGGCTCAACAGTCTCTATGTAACCGCCTTTGCGCAGATGCGGAGCCCGCGATCCTTTATTGCCCCCAACAATTTCGGAGCGATGGGATTCGGATTCCCGGCGCTGCTGGCCTCAAAAATCGTCGAGCCCGAACGGCCTGTCTTCTCGATTCTGGGCGATGGTGATTTCATGATGACGATCCAGGATATTGAGACCGGCGTGCGGGAGGGGATTGTTGCCACGGTGCTTGTCCTCAACGATAATAGTTACCGGGCGCTCCGATACGGGCAGCAGGTCATCTATGGCGGCCGGATCCACGGAAGCGAACATGGGAACCCCGATTTCGTGAAACTGGCCGAGAGTTTCGGGGCGGCCGGATACAGGATAGAGACTCCCGACCGGATCGAACCGGTCCTGGAAGAGGCGATGAACTGCGGGAAGCTTGCGATTGTGGACGCTCAAATAGATATTGACGATATCGCACCCACGAACCTGCAAGCCATATTGAAAATGCGCGGGCTTGCATAATCGCATGTTCGATTTAGATCAAGAAACCGGCGGAAAAGAGAAAAGAGCAGAGCCGGAATTGCGTTGGCAGAAGGACGAACGAGCCCCGACGTGAAAGGTTTTTTTTCCGGCATGATGCGAAAATCGGGATTTGACCAAGATACGGCTTTCATAATCAGCGTGCTTGTGATATATTGTTCGATGTCCGGTGTAGACTGAAAGGTCTTATTACGACAAGATGCTTCACGGCAAACTTGACGGCCAGATGGCCTTTATGAGCGGAAAGCTCAAAATCAAAGGTGACATGACTCTGGCGATGAAGGTGAGTACTCTCTTTGGCTGAAATCGGGACTTTTGTCCCGGATTCCTAGCACCCGCGGGACGGGAAAGCCCTCACTGGGCAGCAACATGGACCGTGGGAGTAAATGATAGAACGAAAGGAGGTGAATTAGAAATGGCCGATACGGTAAAGGAAGTATTTGACAACATGGCAGCGAACTTTAACGCCGCGAAGGCAGCCGGAATGAAGGCAGTCTATCAGTGGGACGTTACTGGTGACGGCGGCGGAAAGTGGAATGCCGCGATCGCCGATGGCGCCTGCTCAGTGAGTGAAGGGGAAAACGCTTCCCCCAACATCACGATCACGGTGGCCGCTAAAGACTGGCTCGACATCATCAATGGCAAGCTCGATGGCCAAATGGCTTTCATGAGTGGTAAACTGAAAGTCAAGGGCGATATGAGCCTGGCAATGAAACTGAAGACATTGTTCCTGTAACAACGTCTTGGAGCAAAAGGGGAGGCCCTGTGCTTCCCCTCTTGCTCCTTTCTTTTTTATTGCACGCCCGACAGGCCTCACTTGAATTGCCAGAGGCGCTGATCGAGAAGAGTTTCTTATCTTTCCCGTATCTGGAGCGTCCACGGTCCAGCTCACAGTGCCCGCAAGCGTGAAGGGCCAAAGCGAGCGCCGCAGATACGAAGACCGGGACTGCAATGACATACCAGACCATCATTTTTGAGAAAAGCGATGGCATCGCCACAATAACCCTTAATCGTCCCGAGAAGCTGAACGCTTTCTCCCCCGAACTGATCAAAGAACTCTATCACGCGCTCGCCGATGCCGACAAGGATGAGGCCGTTCGCGTCATCATCATTACCGGCGGTGAAACTGTTTTTGCCGCGGGCGCAGACCTCGAGGCTATGGAAACCTCGTCGCCCGATGTCGTGCAAGCGTTCAAACTGCGCTTTGCCCAGAACAATCCGTACGATTACATCGAACAGATCGGAAAACCGGTGATAGCCGCAATTGCCGGTTTCGCGCTCGGAGGCGGCTGTGAACTCGCGATGTGCTGCGACCTGAGAATCGCCGCCGAAACGGCCCAATTCGGGCAACCCGAAATCCGCGTTGGACTGATTCCCGGAGCGGGGGGGACCCAGAGGCTTCCGCGTCTTATTGGAATGACAAAAGCAAAAGAACTTATTATGGTTGGCGAGTTTATTGGAGCGCAGGAGGCAAAGCAGTTGGGACTCGTCAATGCCGTTGTTCCTCCCGACAAACTGCTTGAAGAGGCAAAGAATCTTGCGGCAAAACTTATACAGCGTCCGCCGTTCGGGCTCCGGCTGGCCAAGATGGTCATGAATATGGGGGCCGGCAGGGATCTACAGTCTGCCCTCGCGCTTGAACGCGAGGCATTCGCGATGCTGTTCGCAACCGAAGACCAAAAAGAAGGGATAAAGGCGTTCGGGGAGAAGCGCAAGCCGGAGTTCAAGGGGCGATGATGTTCCCGGTGACAGCGACGGGACACGGAGCCGATGTTTGGTTGCGGTCCGCCCTTTATGACGAGCAATCCAATGACAAGGAATCAGCCCGGATTCCGTTGCAGGCGCCCGCTGCTCCGAAAGATATAAAATCCACGGTTTTCAAGGGCCAAAATGAATTGAAATCATACTCTGAATCTGATATAGTGATGGCGGGATTTTCCCGCCTTAAGCATAAATAAATCCCTGGTTGTAAGACATCAATGGGTAGGAACGAAGTTTCATAAATCACGGAGGCCGGCTATGGCATCAAAAGTTTACTACATGGACGACCGCGCTAAAGCGGTCCAGGACAGCCTCGTCGCGAAGATGCTCACCGTCTTTGACGCCGCGGGGCTTCAAAACACCATTGCCCCCAATGACGTGGTGGCGATAAAGCTGCACATGGGTGAGTACAACAACACCGCCTACCTGCGGCCCGTCTACGCGCGCGCATTGGTCGACAAGGTGAAGGAGCTTGGGGGCGAACCCATGGTCGTCGACACGACTACGCTTCCCTACACTCCGTTTGCCGCCCGTGCGACGGCGCTCGATCATCTGAACACCATCGAGCGAAACGGTTACTCATCCGCCGTGCTCGGTTGCCCGATCGTCATCGGCGACGGATTCCTCGGCTCGGACGATGTGAGGGTCGACCTGCCCGAGGGATTCATCCTCAAGGAGCAATATGTCGCCTCGGCCATAGCCATGGCCGACTCGATGATCGCGCTCACCCATTTCAAAGGGCATCCCATGGGCGTGTACGGAGGCGCAATCAAGAACATCGGCGTGGGCGGCGCCTCGAAACGCGGAAAATACAATCTTCATATGGGCGGGCACCCGAAATACTGCCTGAGCCATAAGCCCTTCTATCCGCAACTGTGCAAGGGCGCCGAATGCCCGAGCATGATGCTCTGCAACACCATGTGCCCGGAGGATGCCATCCACGTTGACGAAAACGGCATGAACTGGGAAAAGGACAAATGTCGGGGATGCCAGTCCTGTTTCGGCGTCCTGGTGATGTGTGGTGTGGCCATGTTTACCGAAGACCATTTCGACGTGTCTGCCGCCGCAATGGCCGACAGCGCGCTCGCGGTAATGAAAACGTTCAAGCCCGGTAAAGTCGGCTTTATCAACATGGCGATCGATATGTCGCCGTGGTGCGACTGCGTGAGCTTCAGTGACAGGGCGTTCCTCCCCAATATGGGCGTATTCGCCTCGATGGATCCGGTGGCCATCGATGTCGCCGGCCTTGATATGGCGACCGCCTCGTACGGCGTCCCCGGCTCGATGGCCGAGGATAAGGGGGTCATGGAGCCCGGCGTGCGCAAACTCACGTCCTGCGGCTCGTTCGTTGGGGTCGATGAAATGATACAGCCCAACACCGCAGAGAAAATCGGTCTCGGCAAAAAAGAATACGAACTCGTAAACGTGCCACAGCCGGAAAGTCCGCTCCCATTCCTGCCCTCGATCATACCGGCCGGAATGAAGCTGCGTCCGAGGTACGCTGTCCAGCACGTACTGCCCGAGGGCGGTTTCAAGAGAGCGGAAGAGGTCAACCTTGAGGAGGTAAGAGGAAATGGCGCTGGGGTATATGGGGAAGCTCATAAGAGCGAAACTGTCTGAGGGAATAATCGAAATAGAAGACCTCAATATGGACGACGCCCGCAACTATATCGGGGGCGTCGGATTGGGCACAAAACTGGTGTACGACGAGGTTCCACCCTCGGCAGACCCGCTCGGGCCGGAAAACAAGATCATGTTTCTGACCGGTCCGATAACAGCCACGAAGTTTCCCACAACCGGCCGCTATGAGGTCTGCACGAAATCGCCGCTGACCGGCATGTGGGCTGACGCAAGTTCGGCGGGCTACTGGGCCGTCGACTTCAAAAAAGCCGGCTTCGACGCAATCGTCGTCGAGGGAGCTTCCGAAAAACCGGTCTACCTCTGGATAACCGACGGCAAGGTCGAGATTCGCGACGCCGCGCACCTGTGGGGCAAGGACAGCTATGCCACGCAGGGTGCGATAAAAGAAGAGGTTGACGACAAAAGGGCGTGCGTGCTCTGCATCGGGCAGGCCGGTGAGCAGAAGGTGCTCATCGCCGCCGTGATGAACGATGAAGGCCGCGCCGCCGGCCGCGCCGGAGTGGGAGCGGTGATGGGCTCGAAGAACCTCAAGGCCATTGCCGTGCGCGGCAAGAAGAAAGTCGAGATGGCCGACCCTGACATGATGGGCGAGATGTCCAAGAAGTTTACAAATGAACTTGCCACGAACCCGCTGCTCGAGCCCATGCGATCCCTCGGCACTGCCTCCAGCATGGACACTGCCTGGGTTTCGGGCGACATCCCCATTAAGAATTGGCAAAAAAGCGAATGGAAAGAGGGCTGCATCAAGATCGGCGGCAAGAAAATGGCCGACACGATCCTTCGTCCTCACAAACCGTGCTACAACTGTCCGATCGGATGCTCGCGATGGGTCAAGATCGATGACGGCCCATATAAGATGGAGGGTCCCGGTCCCGAATATGAGACGCTCGGCACGTTCGGCTCGATGCTGCTCAATGACGATCTCGAATCCATCTGCCATTTGAATGAACTCTGCAATGCGTACGGGCTCGACACCATTTCGACCGGATCCGCGATCGCGTTTGCGATGGAAGCTTACGAGAACGGCGTTATCACGAAAGAGGACGCCGGCGGCGTCGAACTCACGTGGGGCAACGTGGAAGCGATCATCGAGATGACTCACCAGATAGGCCAGGTAAAAGGGCTTGGTGCGCTTCTCGGGAAAGGCGTCAAACGGGCCGCCGAGGAACTCGGTAAGGGAACCGAGAAATACGCGATTCACGTGAAGGGCCTCGAGGTTCCCATGCATGATCCGCGCGCGTTTCACAGCATGGCGGTCACCTACGCGGCCGGGCCGCGCGGCGCCTGCCATCTGCACGGGGCCGCTTTCATTTTCGACATGGGGATCATAGCCCCCGACTTCGGCGCGACGTACAAACAGGGCCGATTCGACAAGAAGGGCAAAGGCGTCAATGCCAAGGCTGCCATGGATCAGATGGCGATCATTAATTCGCTCGTTGTGTGCCAGTTCTGCGGTCTGGCGCTGGCTCCGTTCCACACGGCGCGCCTGCTGGGCGCTTCGACAGGGCTGCTGTACAAGACGAAGGACATCCCGCTCATCGCCGACCGCATTACCACTCTGCAGCGCGCGTTCAGCGTAAGATGCGGTATAACCGCGAAGGATGACACGCTTCCCGAGCGGCTTCAGACGGCGACGACCGAGGGAGGGGCCGCCGGAAAGGTTGCCAACCTGGAGGATCAACTCGTCGAGTTCTATGCAGTTCGCGGCTGGAACAAGGACGGAATTCCGACCAAGGAAAAGCTGGCCGAACTCGGCCTCGAGTTTGCAATCGGCGATCTGCACTAACCATGATTTTCTCCGCCGCGGCGGAGATGTCAGGGAAAAGCACTACGCGGGGACGTTCCGAAAGGGGCGTCCCCGCATAAGCTATAACGACACAATGAGAGTCAAAGTCAATTTTCTCGGCATGCTCTCCAACTATACGGGTGTCGAATCGGTCGATATCGATCTCGATGACGATGCCAGGTACGAAGACCTTCTGGCGGAAGTCGCCGCACGATTCGGCGATTTATTGCCCGAACGATGTTGGGACGCAGACAAGGGTGAGTTCAAGAAACCGATCTCCGCGATCGGCTCGACCGGCGATATCGATACGCGCGATACGCCGCTCACCGGAATCGATGAAATCCATTTCCTTCTCCCGGTCTCGGGAGGGAAGCCGTCGGCATGATGCGGCATAAATCAATCGACTCGACTTCAGAAACATCGTGAAAGGAACGGGAACGTGGCAACAATCCTGGTGACCGGCGGTGCGGGCCGCCTGGGGGCAAACACCGCTTACGGCCTGCGTGAGCAGGGGCATCTGGTCCGCGTCATGGACATCGAGGCGGCCGACTTCTTTCCGTTTGAGGACGAAGACGGCTTCGAAATCATCAAGGGCGACATTCGCGATGCCGACCTCATGAATAAATCCGCTGAGGGTTGTTCAGCGATTTTTCATCTTGCCGCTATCCTTCCGCCGGTGAGCGAGGGCAATCGCGATCTCACCATGGCCGTGAATGTCGACGGAACGGGGGCTGTCATTGATGCTTGCAGGCAGGCGGGTTCGATACCGCTGTTTTTTTCCTCATCTGTTTCCACATATGGCGACACGCAGGCGGAAGAGCCGCCTGTGAGTGTTGACCATTCCCAGCAGGCTCTGAACATATATCCAGAGAGCAAGATCGCATCCGAAAAGCTGGTGAAAGAGGCCGGAATCCCATACACAATCCTGCGGATTGCCGGCATTGCGGTGCCGGCGTTTTTGGATCCGCCCGAACCATGGCCTTTCATGCCCGAACAGCGGGTTGAGTTTGTCGCGCTCAATGACCTGGTGACCGCGATGGTCAACCTCGTCGACAATGCCGATGCTCATGGAAAGATTTTCAATCTTGGGGGTGGAAAGTCATGGCAGGTGTTCGGCAAAGAATACGCCCGCCGCTACTGCGAAACGCTCGAGATCTCCTTTGATGCGCAGACCTATTACGAAAAGCCCGGCTGGCTCGATTGGTACGACACGACCGAGTCGCAGGCGGTATTGCACTATCAGAACACGATCTTCGATGATTTCCATGCGATGCTCAAAGCCGCTATGGAAGAGGCTTTAGGGGAGTAGCTCATCAATTAAGTACTCCGTGCATTTTTTTGTGGGACAAGCTTTGAATTGAGGGGGATCTGATCTAAAGGGACTTATACCCGGTGCCAGATGGGCTTTCGTCACTTGTTATGATAGAATAGAAGTAGGACTGACTCGAACAAATCCTGATATATGAAGGAGGTTATTGACGTGAGCGAACCTGAAGCAAAACAGAATGTACTCGACGGCATCGAACGCTGTCGCGAAACGCTGTCCTCTCTTGAATCGGCCGACAACTCCGACCTCGGCGACTGCAAAAAAGGCATAGAAGAAGTCGTCGAACTTCTTGAGTCACTGAAGGAGAAGGTCTTTTTAAAAACGAAGAAGGCACTGACGCCGGCATACCTGGTGCTCGAATCGAGCCAGAGCGTAGCCGATTTTGTGGAGGATGTGTGCGGCGGCGATGATGACGCCGTGGACGAACTCAAAGACGCTGTGGGTCAGTTGAAGGACAATGTCACAAAACTGCAGAGCGCGTCGAAGCAGCATTCGGTTATTGTAACCTAGCGCACCCCGCGCGGAGGTCGCTTATGGCCTCCGCGCGTTTTTTGTCTCTGAGACTTTACTCAAACCCCATATCAATAGTCTGTTTCGTGTCTTTCGACGAATACGCAAACTGACAGGGCAAAATCTCGCCAGGAGGAGAAAGATGGATTTTACTATCCCCGAAGAAATCGAAATGCTGCGTCAAAGCCTTCGCAAGTTCATCGAGAAGGAAATCATCCCTATGGAGGAGAAGGCGGATTTTGATCCCGACGACGGACCGCCACCAGAGCTTTTGAAGAAAGTGCGGAAACGGTCATACGAGTTGGGATTCTGGGCGATCGATCTGCCTGAGGAACATGGCGGCGGAGGATTGAATACGCTTGGGGTCTGCATCCTGCGCGAAGAGGTCTCGAAGTATTTCAGTTCACTCACGCAGGGCATTTTCGGCGGGCCCGAGGGTCCCTCAAAGGTACTTCTGGCCGGCACAGATGAACAAATCCAGAAATATCTTATTCCTGTGATCCAGGCGGAGCAGACATGCTGCTTTGCGCTCACCGAGCCGAATGCCGGCTCTGACGCCGCCGCAATCGAAACCTCTGCGGTCAAGGACGGCGACGAATGGGTGATAAACGGGATGAAGCACTTCATCACCAATGGCCCGAACGCCGACTACGCCATTGTCTTTGCCGTGAACGATAAAGAGAAGCGCGGCCGCGGCGGGATCACCACTTTTCTGGTCGAGAAGGGAACGCCGGGATTCTCACTGGGCAGGATTCAGCACACGATGGGCGGCGGCGAGGCCCAGTGTGAACTTGTCTTCGAGGATTGCCGCGTGCCGAATGAAAACGTGCTCGGCGGGGTCGGCATGGGATTCATCACTGCGATGACGTTCCTGGGAGGCGGCCGTCTCACAATAGCGGCGGGCGCGGTCGGCATGACCGAGCGGCTTCTCAAGGCCTCGACCGAATACGCAAAGCAGCGCGTCCAGTTCGGAAAACCCATCGCCTCCAAGCAGGCCATCCAGTGGATGCTCGCCGACATCGCGACAGAGTTGTTTGCTGCGAGAAGCATGGTGTACAACACCGCATGGCGTCTTGATCAGGGTGAGATGGCGGTAAAAGAGATGGCCATGTGCAAGTTGTATGCAACCGAACTCGTGGGCCGTGCCGCCGATGTCGCGATGCAGATACATGGCGGAATGGGCTACATGAAGGATATGCCCATCGAGCGTGTCTATCGCGGAGTCCGCGCACTCAGGATTGTCGAAGGCACCTCCGAGATCCAGCGTTTCATCATCGCACGCGCACTGTTGGCGGAATAAGAAAGCAATAGCAAGTTAGTTTTTATGACGGGGCGACTCAGCGAGTCGCCCCTTTCTGTTTTGCTTCACCGCAAAGGCTCTGTCTTTCTTTGTGCTACTCACGTTTAATGTCTCGCGATTTTCATGCGTTGTATTCTATAAGTCCAACGATTGCAGGAAGGCACGGCGACGGGGACTGTCCCTATTTACGGAATCCCGCTTTTTGGATTCGTAGAAGAGGGACTGTACCCAGAGCCATCGTTTGGTTGCAGGCATGTCGCTCTGTATACAACAATGGTTGCCGCAATTCGTGTAATTGGTATAATTCGTGGTTCCCTTTTCTCTCTCACTCAAAGCTGTCAATCCCCCTTCTTCCCAACCACCAAATTGCAGCTAATAATCCTATAATACTATATTCTGATATATATCTGATATATGCTTGACATAGCTCTGATACTATGATACAATTACTATGACTGATCAAGACACCGTCTGCGGGCAGCCGAGTAGGCGGTTCCGAAAGGTCAGCATGGATTATAAAAAGGAGGGAAATCATGACAGGAATGAATGGCGCCAAAATCGATTGGTCGGAAGAGGTTACAAAGGAAAACTGCGGTGAAAAGCTGCGCCAGATACGAGAAATCACGGGAATGTCAAGAACAGA
>CAYZZY010000005.1:0-28911 GCA_964482745.1 uncultured bacterium | reverse complement strand
CCAAACGACATCATCCGGATTTTCATAGCCTGGAATACGCTGAAATGCGGCTGCTCAGCGAGACTTTTATTGCCGTCATGAAAAAGCTGGCCGTTGCCCTCAACAACCCGCAATACAATTTTATCCTTTCGACCGCGCCGGTCCGCTGGGCGAGGATGGGCTATTGGGTCACGCTCGATCAGGACTTCCACTGGCACTTCGAGATCATGCCCAAGCTCACGCAGGTGGCCGGGTTCGAATGGGGCACCGGATTCTACATCAATCCGACTATCCCCGAGGAGGCCGCACAGTTTCTGCGGGGGATCGAAACTTGAGCGTCCCGGTACTCTCCTCGAAATAGTCGCGACAATGGAGCCATCTCATGGCGGCACAGATACAGTTGATGTTCGGGATTCATTCACATCAGCCTGTCGGCAACTTTGAGCATGTATTCGCGCAGTCATACGAGACGTGTTATAAACCCTTTTTGGATACACTGGCACGGCATCCAGGGGTTCGTGTCGCGCTTCACTTTTCCGGACCGCTGCTCGAGTGGATTGAAGAAAACGAGCCGGACTACATCGATATGATCGCCTCGTTGGCAGAACGCGGTCAGGTCGAAATGCTCAGCGGCGGTTTTTATGAGCCCATCCTTCCTATCATCCCCCGGGACGATGCCATCGGCCAGATTCAAATGATGAACGACTACATTCGCCGGCGCTTCGGCCAGGAAGCCCGCGGCCTGTGGCTCGCCGAGCGCGTGTGGGAGCCACACCTGCCCTCGATTATCGCGGAAGCCGGTCTCAGCTACACGATTATCGACGAGACACATTTCGCCCATGCAGGCCTCGGCTCTGACGATATGTTCGGGTACTATTACACCGAGGATAACGGTCATAAAGTAGCCGTTTTCCCCATAGACAAGAACCTTCGATACCAGATCCCGTTCAAGCAGCCCGAGGACACCTTTGACTATCTCCGCTCGATTGCTGAAGAAGGGGCGTCGAAAGGGATCACGTACGGTGACGACGGGGAAAAGTTCGGTGTCTGGCCGGAAACATACAAATGGGTCTACACCGACGGATACCTCGAAAAACTGTTTTCGATGTTGGAGGAAAGCTCCGACTGGATAAGAATGCCGACCTTTTCGGAGTATATCGACTCACATCCCCCCGAGGGCTCCATTTACCTGCCGACCGCTTCATATGATGAAATGATGGAATGGGCGCTTCCTGCGAGTGTCGCGACCGCATATCAGGACATTGTCGAGCGATTCAAGTCGGACGGCACCTATAAGGAATATAGGCCGTTTGTCCGCGGCGGTTTCTGGCGCAACTTTCTGGTCAAATATCCGGAAGCAAATCGGATGCATAAGAAAATGATTCACATCAGCCGTAGAGTCAATTCCCTCGACGGCGCAAGAAAGGCCGAGGCCGCGCGCGAACTGTGGCGCGGACAATGCAACTGTCCCTACTGGCATGGCCTCTTCGGTGGATTGTATTTGAATTATCTGAGATTCGCGACGTACCGGCATCTGCTCCGTGCTGAGCAGTTGACCGGGGGGACTCCGAGCGAAAGCGATTCCGGGATTCGCATCGAGAAGACCGACTATGATTGTGACGGATATGAGGAGGTCCTTGTCTCCACCCCCGACTACAATTTCATTGTCAGTCCCGGCTATGGAGGATCGGTGGCGGCTATAGATTACAAACCGACGTGCTTCAATATCACCGATGTCATGAGCCGTCGGCCCGAATCCTATCATCGCAAGATCAAGACCGCCGTCGCGCAATCCGGCGCGGAGGCGGTGAAATCGATTCACGATATCGTGCGTGTAAAAGAGGATGGTCTTGAGAAGATGTTGTACTATGATTCATACGACAGGCGCTCTTTCCTCGATCATTTCCTCCCGGCGAGGACGAATGTAGAGGATTTCGCATGCGGGAAACATGAGGAGCAAGCCGACTTCCTCGGCCAACCCTACACGTTATTGGACACAAAGGAATCAAGCGACGCACTGATCCTGAGGCTTGAGCGCAGGGGACGACTGTCCGGGCGGGAACGAACGGCGGCGGTATTGGTCGAAAAGCAATTCGTAATGAGCAACGCTACCGGTATCGAAGCGCGCTATGCTATCCGGGGTGAAACCCCGCTCGCCGATTCGATGCTCTTCGCCGTTGAACTGAATCTGACACTGCTTGCGGGCGACAGCGACGACCGCTATTACGATATCCCCGGCGTGCGCCTAGAAGAGCATCTTATGAACAGCACAGGCGTTCTCGATGCGGTCTCGTGTGTACGCCTTGTGGATCAATGGATGGGCATCGCCATCGCTATTGAATACGAACCCGCGGCGACGTTTTGGCGGTTCCCGATAGAGACCGTCTCCCAATCCGAAGGCGGATTCGAGAAGATATATCAGGGTTCGAGCATAACGGCGGTTTGGCCGCTTTTGCTCAAGACCGGCGCGGCCACCGGATATTCGGTCAGCGTGTACGTGGAACAGCTCTAGGCTCGGTTTTCAGGAGAACCCGAAACCATGGCAAAGAACACATATGATGTTACCGTTGTCGGGCCGGGCGCGATCGGCTGCCTCTTTGGCGCAATGTTTCAAGAGGCGGGCCATCAGGTCACCATGCTCGATATCGATCCCGAGCGCGCTGATAAGATCAATCGTTCCGGCATTCATATTGACGGCATATCCGGCAAGCGGCGAGTCAGCGTGAAAGCAACGGCGCGGCCCGCCGATGTCGCTGAATGTGACCTGGCCGTGATTGCGACAAAAGCCTATGATACCGCGACCGCCGTCAGCGGCATCGCCGGTGTTCTTGGAGCGAATGTCCCGGTGCTGACTCTCCAGAACGGTCTCGGCAATGTGGAGCTGATTTGCGACGCCGTCGGAGACGGGCGAACCATTGGAGGGATCACCGCGCAGGGCTCGACGCTTGTGGACGCCGGTTCGATCATTCACGCCGGAAGGGGAAAAACCGTCATCGGTACACCTGCCAACCGGCTTACCGACAACCTCAAGCTGGTGAGAGACGTGCTCGAGTCTGCAGGATTCGAGCCGCAGATTTCCGACGACCTTGAGGCTACTATCTGGAGCAAGCTCATCATCAATGTGGGCATCAACGCGCTCACCGCAACAACTCGGCTCAATAACGGAAGGCTGATCGAGTTCGAGGGAACCCGACAGGTCATGAAAGAGGCCGTCGCCGAAGCGGCCGCCGTCATTGAGGCGAAGAATATCAAACTGGCACACAGGGACCCGCTCGCACAGGTGGAGGAAGTGTGCCGTCTTACAGCCACCAATGTTTCCTCGATGCTTCAGGATATCCTCGCAAGAACACGGACCGAGATCGATGCCATCAACGGGGCCGTGGCCCGAATAGGAAGCGAGGTCAATGTCGCAACCCCTGTCAATTCAACCCTCGCCTCGCTTGTGCGTGCGATTGAGTCCAGCTACGATCTGCAAGTTGCTCGCTGACAGCCTGGAGCGCTGAGCCGATTCTCATGGTGGGCTGTTCGCGTAACACAGGATTCTCAGGATCTGATTTCCCAATAAACGGTTTGTGCAGCAATTGACTGAATAGTTCAAGGAAGGCGACACGATATCCGTCATGGGCTGTCAGGGGAAGGTGACGGACATAAATCTAAGGTATACCGTGCTTGAAGGCGTCACGGAACGATTCATGATCCCCAACTCTTTGATCTTCACAAATCCCCTGAAGATAGTGCTCTCAAAAGAAAGTGAACTTAAATGAAGATTCTTGCTGCAATTGCCGGATGGTCCTCCGTAGACGAAAAGGCGGGGAGGGGTGTAATACGCTTAAAACAAAGAACTTAGGGATGATTCGACCCTTTTCTTTGATCATTTGTAAAAATTATTCTTGACAAACCTGCAACTATGTGGTATGTATTATTACGATGTAAGGCTGGATGAGCTCGGGTTTTCCATGTGGTGATGAATGAGTTATTGAGATCCGCAGAAGAGGAAGGATTGTCTGCGGATTTTTTCATCTGCCGAGCCCCTGGCCACGGGATTGGGGATTGTTGCAGGAGGTACAGGTTCATGTCGGAAGGGATCGTTAAGTGGTTTGACAACAAGAAGGGGTATGGCTTCATCAAGCGCGAAGAGGGCGACGACGTTTTCGTCCATTACAGCGCAATCGATGGGGACGGTTTCAAGACCCTGGAGCAGGATATGAAGGTGTCCTTCGAAGTTATTCAGGGACCGAAGGGCCTTCAGGCGTCAAACGTGGCAAGGGTTGAATAGTTCCGCCTTCTTAAAGCAGCGTTTTGGAGCCGGTTTCCGGACAGCGGCCGTTACCTCCATTTTTTTATAGTGCGCCTGCCGGAGTTCGAGGGGCAAATCTATTTGGAAAAAGAGGGTGGGTGAGGTTTGTCCGGTGTTGCTGATCGACGTGAGCGGTGGACCCACGAGGGTATCGGATTTATATCCTATTATAGCTCTCGCACCTCGGGCACTGTGAAATCTCTTCCTCTCCTGTCCCGAGGTACATATACCCGCAGTAGTGACACTTCCATTTTCTCTGCGCCGTTCCAAATCCTTTCAGATATCCTCCGTGGGCGTTGATCTCTATCCACATCCATATTCCTACCAGGAACAGGGCGATTGCTCCCATATAGACGAAGATTGCGATGTAAAAATTGACCTGAAACATGGCGGAATCAATCGTTCTCGAAAATCTCCAGAATAGCGGGGCCGACCGCAAATCCGGCAATCGGCATGGCTTTGGATTCGGCTGGCAACGGCGAATACAGTCCTTCGGGCGGTCCTGCATAGAGTTCGCCGGCGAGTTCGGCCACGTTCATTTGGGGTATCAGTGTTTCCTTAACCGCGAAGAAACCGGGATCGGGTACCCCGAATCGGGTCCAGCTTCCCATATCGGCGTCGAAGCCTTCTAACACCTCTTCTGCCGAGAAACCGGGTTCGGTCCGCTTGGGCATCGGCCAGACAGCCGTGCTCTGGACCACTTCGCTCTGAGCGGCGCCGCGCGTCAGAATCGAGAGGGAGAGATTTTTTACCTCGGGCGGCGGGAAGCTGAGATTCACCGTACCGAACAAAGCAGCGAAGGCCACGTGAATAAGGAGTGAAAACAACGCAAACGCTTTGATTCTGGACGGGTACAACAAGGTTTTATCTCCGCTACTGAGGCTATGTAGCGATCCCGAGCGATTCCACCCCTACGCTCTTCGCTATGCTCATTACCTCAACCAGTCTGCCCGTTTCGACTCGTTTATCCGGCTTTACCAGGACAACCTTATTCTTTGACTTCGTCAGTCTTTCCAGCAATGCAATCGGGAGTTGGGCCGTAGACATTTTCTCGTCGTTGAGAAATATTTCGTTGCTTCGAGTAATGGTAATAACGATATCCTGCTCATCCTGAAGCTTCGGCGTCCGAGCTTGCGGGAGATCCACGCGTATGCCGGTCTGAAGCACGAAACTTGAAGACAGCATGAAGAAGATGAGTAACTGAAGCACGCAGTCGATGAGCGGAGTCATATTGAGAGCGACCATGAGTTTTTCGTGCGTGATGGCTTTTTTTCTAAACTGCATCGGAACCTTCCTTCTCAGATAGAATATCCAGCAGTTCTGATGACAATATCTCCATTTCCCAGACCATGTTATCAACCTGGGTCACATAATAATTATAGGCGACGAGTGTCGGTATGGCGACGATGAGGCCCCAGACCGTGGTGAGCAGCGCGGTCCCTATTCCGCCGGCGAGATCGCCCGGCGTGACGGCGCCACCATGGCTTTGTATGACCATAAACGCTTCGGTCATGCCGACCACCGTCCCGAGCAGCCCGAGGAGGGGGGCGACGTTGGCGATGGTCGCGAGCACGCTCAAGTAACGTTCAAGGCTGGGAATCACGAGGAGCCCGGCATCTTCGACTGCCTCTCGGATTTCGACTCGCGGCATTCCCTTTTTCAGGAGGCCGGCCTTCAGAATGAACGCCAGCGGCCCGCCTGTTTCTTCACAGAGGGTAATCGCCTCGGCAATGCGATTGTGCTTGAGTATTTCACGAATGTTGTCCATAAGGTCCTTGGAATACGCGCGCGCGCGGCGGAGACTGAAAAAGCGCTCCAGAATGAGTGAAATCGAGATCAGCGAACAGGCCAGAATGGGAATCATGAGCCAGCCGCCGCCTGTGATAATGTTTATCTGAGGCATCCTTTCCTCCTGTTGTTAAATTCCGATGCCGCCCTTCAGGGGGCGGCAAATCCCTGCATGTCTGCGTCCAACTTTTTTATTGCCTTTAAGGCGACCATTGCGGCGGCGTCCTCGCGATACGCGGCGGCAATGGTGGCATATACCTGACGGGCTTCCTCCATCCGGTTGTCGCGTTCGAGCAGTCGCGCCATTTGCAGGTGTGCGCGTTCTGCCCACCCGGAGGGGAAACCGCCACGGGTAATGCCGATCAACCCTGCAACAGCCTCGTCACTGAGATCGAGTTCCGCCAGGCACTCCGCAATCGCGAAGCGTGACCGCGCGGCCAACTCGGTTGTTTCGCCACCTGCTGCCACCTTGTATTGTTCGATGGCGTCTTTGAATCTCCCTGCTCGCTGCAAAGCCTTCCCCATATCATACAATGCAATGGGCCGCAGGGGTGAATCGAGGTTGGTCGCAATAAATCGCTTGAATTCGCGGGCGGCTGAATCAACGTCGCCCATTTCTATCATACACTCAGCGGCCTCAATCTGGGCCTGTTCTATGAGCGGGCTGCCCGGGAACTGTTCGATCATCTTCTCAAAGAGGTCTATTGCCTTCAAATAGTCCAGGGAGTTGCGTGTCGCCCGCGCCGCGAAAAAGAGAGCTTCGTCGGCGAACTCGGAGTCCGGAAACTCGCGGCTCAGGTTCAAGAGATGCATCCTTGCCGATTCCCATCTTGCGTCCTCATAGCTTATCCTTCCCTGCCAGAAGTATGCGTGTTCCAACAATGGGCTCTGTGGATATTGTGCCATCAATTCGTCAAAGGCGGCAACGGAAGCGCCGCTGTCGGCCTTGCCAAGGCCGGCCCACGCCATTCCATACAGCGCATACGGTCGGATCGAGGAAGCGGGCTCTAATTCCATTGCCTGCTCATAATACGCCGACGCCTTCTGTTGATTATACAACTTTTCTTCGCAGATGCCCGCCCAGAGCATGGCTTCCGCCGCAAATCGGCCCTCCGGGGAAGGCACCGCAAGATTCTCGAATTCTTCCGCAGCACTTGCAAGAGAGCCTTGCATGTAGTCTGTTGCCGCGGTGAAGAATAGCGCCGAGTCGGCCAGTCGCGTCTCCGAAAATCGGGAAGGAATCTCGCGGAGCAGCTTTCCCGCCGGCTCATAGTTTTTTCTCGAAAACTCGATCCATCCGAACGCGAAGGCCGCCCTGTCGGCAAGTTCAAACGTTGGATAATTATGTAACAGAATTCGAAATAGTTCAACTGCCTCTTCGAGGTCGCCTGTTTTCATCCGCGCCAAGCCAAGGAAATATCTGGCGGGAATCGCCTCTCGGGCCAAAGGGTGATCATCGATGACCTTTGCCAGAAGCGAGGAGGCTTTTTCATAATTTTTCAGCATCAAATTTGCAAGGCCGCTCTGGTAAAGAACAGAGACCATCAGGGTGTCATCCGGCCATTGTTCGATGAACGATTCGTGGCGACGCACCGCCTCCGCCGGTTTGCCGGCCTCCAGGAGTGAACTCGCTTCCAGGTAATGTGCCATTGGAATCAGCTGCTCGGGTTTTCCCGCCTTGATAAAGCGATTCAGTGCTTTGCCGGCCCGAATCGGCTGCGCTGTGTGATACAAGGCAAGTCCCTCGTAAAAGGAAATCTGCGGCCAGGTTTCAAGCGCGCGTTTGTTTGAAGACAGTTCGGCCAAAACCGTCGTGGCTTCTTCGAATTGACGTGTCAGGAGCAGTGACGCGCCGTACGCGAAAATAAGGTCGGGAGGCTTTTCGGAAGGTTTCCTTCCACCAAGAATAGAGCGTAATTCCTCCGCTGCGATGTTAGGCTGACCGAGGATCAACAGGCATGTGGCGAGGCCGAAAGCGGCTCTGTCATTGAGAGGTTTGCACGACTCTTTCCGGACGATTGCGGAAAAGCGCCGGGCGGCATCCACGTAATTGCCGAGACCCATTTGGGCCATTGCTAGTTGAAAAGAAGGGGAACACCTGTCAGCTTCGATCTGCGTTTCCTCAAGGAGCTTTGTCAGGAGATCTGCAGATTCTTTATAATGGCCTTCCCTCAGATGGCAATTCGCCAGCGCCGTTCGCGCCGGCCGCGCCATTGCATCAGGGGGATGTGTCGCCATCAGTTTCTCCAACGTCTCGATCGCCTCTTGGGTCCTTTTTGTCTCCGCCAGCAGGAGGCCCGCCCGCAACAAGGCTTTTTCGCCCAGAGGCGGCGGAGCGGACATGGCAAGCAAGTAGTGGCCCGCGGCAGCGTGCCGGTCACCCGTCTTGATGTAGTCGGCAGCCAGTTGGAAATGGACGATGTCTTTCAATGGACTATCAGGGAATTCTTTCAGGAACTCCTCTCTCGCCTTTATTGCCGGATCGTATCTGTCCAACTGTTCGAGGCACCATGCCAGCGAATCGGCGACGTGTTCTTTGAGCGAATGATTCGGGTACCAGCTCAAGAATTGCTGGAACCGGGCGAGTGCTGCAACATAGTCGGACCGCCGGTAAAGAGCTTCTCCGAGCCAATAAAGCGTGTCCGCCACGACGTCGCTCTGCGGATGTGCGGCGAGGATTTTTTCGAGCGACCGGATCGCACCCGAATAATCGAGCATCCCGAATTGCGCCATGCCCATTCCGTAGATGCTCTTATCCGCATATTTCCACTCGGGATGTTTCTCGATGATCTCGGCAAACTCCGCGGCGGCTCCCTCATAGTCGGCCCGTCGATACAGTACCTGGCCCAACAGGTATCTTGCCTTCAGCCCGCGGTTTCCCTCCGGATATCTTTCGATAAAATCCTCCAGAAGACTCTGCGCCTCGAGAAAGTTTCCCTCCACAACAACCGTCCTTGCCCGCTTGAAATCAGAGCCTTCGTCCGCCTCGACGACGGGGGACGGCAACGCAAACAGTATCATTGCGACTGCAGAGAAGAGATGAAGGCATGCCCAAAGAGTCGTCCTTCTTTTCGGCCTGTCGCCGGGAAGGACTATCCGGGCGCCTTTCCCGGGCCCGGTTGCGAGGAGCTTGAAGATGCGTATTGCAGTCAATAGGGACATTTTCCGTGGATTGCCGCGACCATGAAGCAGGAGTTGGTTTGAGGGGGGACGAACCGGTCTCTCCTAATGGATTATTTCGGTTCCGACCCCCTTGTCCGTGAATATCTCCAGCAGCAGTGCATGAAGGATGCGGCCGTCGATGATATGGGTTTTGCGTACACCTGCCCTCACGGCACGCGCGCACGCCTCAACTTTTGGTATCATCCCGCCTTCGATTATGCCGTCGCGAATTAAACCCTCGACTTCCGCGAGCGTGACCGTGGATAACAGGGTGGATTCGTTGTCCTTTTCCTTGAGGATTCCCGGCGTATCCGTGAGTAGGACAAGCTTTTCGGCCTCCAGTGCCGCCGCCATCTCACCCGCGACGGAGTCAGCGTTGATATTGTAGGTCTCGCCGTTCTCGCCGACACCGGTGGGTGCGACAACGGCAATGTAGCCACTCTGTTCCAGCGATCGTATCGGATGAGGATCAATCTTGCTCACCTTGCCGACAAATCCGATGTCCACGCCAGATTCGCCTTCGGGGTAATACTTGTCCGAGCGGATGAGGGCGCCGTCTTTCCCGGACAGGCCGATTGCTCTCCCGCCCGCCTGATGAATGAGGGTAACAATTTCCTTGTTTATCCGGCCGACGAGAACCATTTCGACGATATCTCTCGTCTCGTCGTCCGTCACACGCATCCCTTTTTGGAAGACCGCTTTTTTCCCCATCTTTGCCATCGTTTCGGAGATCGCTTTGCCGCCTCCATGGACGACGACGGGATTCATGCCGACGTATTTCATGAGCACAATGTCGCTTGCGGTCGATTTCCTGATTGCTCCATCTTCCATCGCGCTGCCGCCGTACTTGATGACCACCGTCTTCCCGTAGAATTTCCGGAAGTAGGGGAGGGCCTCGCTCAGGGTTTTCGCTTTTTCAATATATTCGTTCATTTCCGATCCCTCTTCTGAACGGCCTCACGTGCGATAGTCCGCGTTTATTCTGACATATTCGTACGAGAGATCACATGTAAGAACGGTCGCCGACTCCTCGCCCATGTGGAGATTGATCGTGAAATCGACCTCTTTTTGAGAAAGAATCTCCTTGGCCTCTTCCTCGCTGAAAGCCTGTGGGGATCCGGTCTTTAACAGCGCCATATTGCCGAGAAGTATGTCGATGATGTCGGGTTTGATTTCGACGTCCGCATTGCCGAGCGCCATCATTATGCGGCCCCAGTTTGCATCATTCCCGAAGATCGCCGTCTTTACAAGCAGAGAATTGGCGATTTTCTTTGCGATCTTGCGGGCGCCCTCTCTCTCGGCTGCGCCGACAACATGGATTCGGACCAGTTTTGTCGCGCCTTCGCCATCTCTCACAAGCATTTCCGCCAGCCGGTCGCAGACACGCTGGAGCGCGGACTTGAATAGGGGATAATCTGCCGAGGACATATCGATGGGCCGGGTTCCCGACGCGCCGTTTGCCATTGCAAGTACCGTGTCGTTTGTGCTGCAATCGCCGTCCACCGTAATCGAGTTGAACGATGCCTCCGTCACCTCGCGAAGCGTGCTTGAAAGCAGCCCTGCCTCTATGTCGGCGTCCGTTGTAATAAAAGCCAGCATGGTGGCGAGGTCGGGACAGAGCATGCCCACACCTTTGGCGATGCCCCCGACGGCAATCTCTCCGGATGAAAGCAAAACCTTTACAGCAAACGACTTGGGGAAAGTATCCGTCGTCATGATTGCCCTTGCGGCTCTCTCTCCGCCTTCTCGACTCAGGGAAGAAGCCAATTCTTTTATGCCGGCGGTGACGACGTCCATTGGCATTAACTGGCCTATCGTGCCTGTGGATGCGACGGCCACCTCATTCGGTGAAACGCCCAGGCATTCGGCTGTCGTCCTGGCCATCGTTTCCGCGTCGCGTCTGCCCTGTTCTCCGGTGACCGCGTTAGCGTTGCCGCTGTTCACGACCACTGCGCGGGCGACGCCTCCTTCCGCGACTTTCCGCGAGTAACCCACGGCGGCCGATCTCACGCGATTCTTCGTGAATACTCCGCCGACTGTCGCCGGACGCTCCGAGAAGATTATGGCCAGGTCGGCCTCTCCCTTTTTCTTGATCCCGCAATGCAGCCCGCCCGCCAGAAAGCCCGCGGGCGCGGTAACACCATCCTGTATTTCAGTGAGTTCCGGCAAGTCGTCTTCTCCTACGGCGTCAGCCCTCCGAAGGCCAAGCCGCTCTGTTCGGGCAGCCCAAACATTATGTTCATGCATTGGACCCCCTGACCGGAGGCCCCCTTGCAGAGGTTGTCTATCGCGGATATTATTATGATTTTTCGCGTTCGCTCGTCATATGCGAGACCGATGTCGCAGTAGTTGCTGCCCCGCACGAATCTGATTTCCGGATATGTCCCCGACTCACAGATTCGAACAAATGGCGAGTCCTTATAGAAATCCCGATAGATCGCGGCCAGTTCTTCCGATGATGTTTCAGAAAGCGCGGCCGCCGCGACCGTGCTCAGGATGCCGCGGGTGGCCGGCACGAGGTGGGGAGTAAACAATACGTTCACATCCTCCCCCGCGATACGTGAAAGCTCCTGTTCGATTTCCGGCGTGTGCCGGTGTGAGGTCACGCCATAGGCTCGCACGTTGTCGGCGATTTCCGGATAGTGCGTTTGCGGCGTCGGCTTCTGTCCGGCGCCAGAGACGCCGGACATAGAGTTGATGACTATCGTTTTCAGGTCGATCAGCCCCTGTTTGATTGCGGGCGCCAGAGCGAGGAGCGCACCCGTGGGGTAGCACCCGGGCAAGGCCACAAGCTGTACCTTCCGCAGTTCTTCCCTGTGAAGTTCGGGAAGGCCATACACGGCCTTTTCGAGCAAAGAGAGTTCCGTGTGCTCCGCCTTGTACCATTTCTTGTAGAGCTGAGGATCTTTCAGTCGAAAGTCAGCGCTGTAATCGACAACGCGCGTCCCTTTTTTTATGAGGTCGGCCACAATGGGCATCGCCTGCGCATGCGGAATGGCAAGGAAGGCGGCGTCGCATTTTCCGCCGATGTCGTCGGCATCCAGCTCGACAAGCGGCATGTCCAGAATTCCGCGCAGGGCCGGAAAAACATCCGTCACGTTTTTCCCGGCAAACTGGCGCGAGGTCAGAGCGACGAGTTCGACCGACGGGTGTGCCGCCAGCAATCTGACCATTTCGCCGCCCGTATAGCCGTTTGCCCCGACGATTGCGATCTTGAGTTTTGTCATCGTTCGCGGCCCCTGCCCCTTCTCCCCCTTGATGATTGCTTCTTCTGTCTTCCGGCAGAAGATACTTTCTTTTGTTGTTTTGTTTCTTTTGTCGGAGGAACGATCTGAGTCTTTTTGCCTTTGCTGGATTTTTTGCTCTTGTCGGTCTCGGTTTCTTCATCGGCAAAAATGAAGTCCATCCGCATTCTTTCGATGTCTACCCGGACCACCTGGACCTGAACCTTATCGCCCAGCCTGTAGCTTTTGCCCCTGTGCTCACCGAGCAGGCAGTGTTTTTCCTCGATGAAAATATAATAATCGTCTTCCAGCGTGCTCACGTGCACCATTCCCTCGGCCAGGAATTCAGTGAGTTCAACAAACAGCCCGAAAGAATGGACTCCGGTAATTCTGCCTTCGAACACGTCGCCGATTTTGTCACTCATAAAAATGAGCTGTTTGGTTTTAAGCGATTCACGCTCGGCCTCAACGGCCTTTCTTTCACGCGTCGAGCAATGCCCGGCTATGCGTTCGATGTGCTCGGCGTATTCCGCGTCCACGAGCGTGGCTCCTCCCTTGCGAAAAGCCCGCAGGATGCGGTGAACCACCAAGTCGGGATAGCGCCTGATAGGCGACGTAAAATGTGTGTAACAATCGCATGCAAGCCCGAAGTGGCCGGCGTTTTCCGGGGAGTAACGCGCCTCCTTCAAAGACCGGAGCATGAGGTAATTGACAAGCGATTCTTCTGGTTGCCCTTTTACCTCGCGTGATATCCGTTGTAGGCCGTGAGGCGACGACGCATCTTTCTCGCCGAGCCGGAATCCAAGTGACATGACGAATTCCCGAAATGCGGCTATCCGCTCCGGATCCGGCTCCTCGTGGATGCGATACATCATCGTGGCGCCGGCCGAGGTCACATGTCGTGCCACCGTCTCGTTTGCGATGAGCATAAACTCTTCAATAAGCTCATGCGCGATGTTGTGCTTCCGTAATACGATGTCGATGACTTCTCCTTCACTGTCAAATATCGCGCGGGCTTCGGGAAAATCGAAGTCCAGACTCCCATGCTTCATACGTCTGGCGCGAAGCGTGCGTGCAAGCGTATTCATGGTCCGCAGATTCTCGGCGCAGTCGGCATATTCTTGAAGAAGCGACGCATCTCCCTGCAAAAGGGCATGCACGTCGTCATAGGTCATCCGATGGCGAATTCGAATCACACTGTCGAACACCTCGTGACGCAGAAGCTTTCCCTTCTGGTCGATTTCCATATTCACGCTCATCGCGAGCCGGTCTTCTTTCTCCTTGAGGCTGCACAGGTCGTTGGACAGCCGCTCGGGCAGCATCGGCAGTACACGATCTTCAAGATAAATACTGGTCGCTCTTTCGTAGGCTTCGTCGTCAAGTGAAGTTCCACGCCTGACGTAGTAGCTGACGTCGGCGATGTGGACGCCCAGCAGATAATTTCCCTTTTCCGTCATCTCGATGGAGACTGCGTCGTCAAAATCCTTTGCGTCGGCCCCGTCTATGGTAACCATCTGCAGATCGCGCAGGTCTGTTCTTCCGTTTATCTCCGACTGAGGGATGGCGCGCGGCAGTCGCTCGGCCGACTTCAATGCATTTGGCGAGAACTCTGCCGCAAGGCCGTGCTTGCGGATGAGCAACTCCGTGTCGAGCCCCCTGTCTCCGCGCCAACCGAGCACCTCCGTAATTGTTCCCTCCGGGTTCCTTTGATGCGACGGGTACTCGGTGATCTCGGCCGTCACTACCTGGCCGTGTTCGGCCTCGAGTGAATCGGCGCGGTTCACATAGATGTGCTGAGATATCCTCTTCTCGACTGGAACGACAAATGCGAAATTGCGCCCCTCCTCGTAGTATCCTACAATGTTTCGATGGGCGCGTTCGAGGACGCGGATTATTTCACCCTGTGTTCGCCGGGTTTCCGGGCGCCGGCCCGCCGGACGCGCGCCTGTAAGGCGCGGACTGGCAAGATGACCCGCCACCCTGACGACTACCTTGTCCCCGTGCATTGCGCCGCCGATATCCTTTCCCCTGACATATATGTCAGGAAGATTGACCTGTCCGGGTCTGGGCAGCGGCTGCACAAAACCGTATCCATCGGGATGCCCGATGAGCGTGCCGACCACGAGGTTCATATGTTCGGGCGTCCCGAACCGCTTGCCACGGGTCTTCACCAGTTCGCCGGACTCGACGAGTTCTCCCACAGCGGTCCTCAATCTTCTGTGCGATTCCTCGTCCAGATCGAGCCGTCGCGCGATCTCTTCCATCTTCAGCGGATGATCGGCCGACCCTCGCAGCATCTGGAGTACTTTTTCCTTAAGACTTTCCATGCTGTCCCTTCTCTTGTGGCGTAGATATCTGTCAACACGAGGCTTACATAAGCAAAAAGGCTCGAACACGAATAGAGTATTCCTTCGAGCCGCAAGATCAAACTGTCAATAGTATAGCGTATTGTCAAATATGGTGTCAATGAGATCAACCTGCGAATTCCCCTGTTTTTTCATGCTCAGGAGCGGCTCAATGTGAAAAGAACCTTCTCCGGTGACAGGATATTGACTCTCGCGTCGGCAGGCTATATCATGAATCCTCAGCCTGAGGGGGAGTTTCCCTCACTACGGAACCCGTAGGGTTCGCAGATCAGGGACTGTCCTCTGGACAACTATATCAACGGATCAAGCACCAGGCCACAACAAGGAGCCTTGCATATGAGCACCGGGAAAGTTCAAACCGTCACCGGCCCTATCAGCGGGGAGCAACTGGGCTTCACCCTCGGCCATGAGCATGTGATGATTTCTGCCGGCGGGCTGAAGGAGAACTTCCCGTTTCTGTTCGACTATGACCGAACGCGTGAGCGTATCGTTCGAGAGCTGAAAGAGGCGAAGGCGGGCGGCATCGACACGATCGTTGACTTGACCACCGTGGATCTTGGTCGCGACGTGGAGCTGTTTGCAGAAGTGGCGCAGGCAAGCGGAATGCAGGTCGTGGTGACGACAGGCCTCTGGCTGATTATTCCACTCATATTCAGGGATAAAGGGCCCGATTTTTTTAAGGAAATATATCTGCACGAAATCGAGCGCGGCATTGCCGGAACAGGCATCAAGCCCGGTGTTATCAAGGCGGCCAGCGATATGGAGGGCATCACTCCCGAGGCCGAGGCCGCTCTGCGGGGCGCGGCACGAGCACACAAAGCCTCCGGCATCCCTATCAGCACGCACCAGGCGGCGATGGAGCACATCGGCGCTCGCCAGGTTGAGATCCTTGAAGATGAAAAGGTCGATCTTAACCGCGTGTGCATAGGACACAGCGCCGACACGACCGACGTCGAATACCTCACCGGCTTACTCGAAAAAGGTGTATACCTTTCGATGGATCGTTATCCCGGCGGCGAGGGGCGGCCGGACTGGAAAATGCGGAATGCAACCGTAAAGGCGCTCATTGATCGCGGGTTTGCGGATCGCCTCATGCTCGGTCACGACCATGCGCCCGGTCCGGTCTTTGTTGGGGATGAATCGGCGGAAGCGAACGGTCCCACCGCATATCTGTTCTTGTCGCGGACGGCAATCCCGGAACTGCGGCAGGCGGGCGTAAGCGACGATGCCATCCATGCCATGACGGTCGATGCCCCCCGGCGCTTCCTCTGCGGCGATTAACTGTCCTGTACTCTCCGGAGTAATTTGGGTTTTCCGGATATTCAGAGTAAAATAGTAAAGATGAAGTAGTCTGACGGGATTGTCGCAGAGCATTGCTCAATGATTGTTCTTCCTCGAAGTTGCATCAAAAGACGTGGACGTTTATGAAACATGCCACCAGCAGAAAGCGTGCGATCAAGTTTCTCACCGTGACCGGGTCTGTCCTGGCGGCGGCCGTCCTGGCGATCGCATTTGCCATCTGGACCTTTCTTCCCCGCGATCAAATCAAGGCCGCGCTGGTCAAGGAACTCTCCGAAAGGCTCAAGCATGATGTGCAGATAGAGGAGATCTCGGTGGGCTTCTATCCCGATATTGAGTTTGTGGCGAGAGGGATGAGTATCACCGATCGGGCCGCGTCTCATCAGATGGTGTCGGCTGAGAAAGCGCGGATCGACCTCAATCTCTGGAAACTCCTCAATCGGGAATATGTCCTGGAAAACATTGTCATCGACTCACCCATGATCAGCCTTGTACGAGATGATGATGGCGTCTGGAATATCGAGCGTTTAATGACGGATATCCGAACAAGAAATGTATCGCGAAAAACAAACACCGATGTTGAGACACCCCAAAACGCTCTCGATATTGGCCCGATACAAATCAGAAGCGGCACTGTAAGCATTCATGACGAAGTATCCGGCAAACATCTCAGCGCAGACAGAATTACGCTTACCATCGATCTGCAAAAGGACACAATCCGCATTCATTCCGCCTCTCTTTCTCTTGCGCCAGTCGATGCAACAATTAGCGGCTTCGTCTCGCGCATATCGGAACCGGATCCTGCAATTGATCTCAGGGCCGAAATGCGCGTCAGAAAACAAGGTCCGCTTGCAGGGATTCAGCCGGTCAGCTTGCGACCGAGTGTGTCAATTGCCGATATTTTTATCAAGGCATCTGGCCCCACGACAAGCTTAGAACTGGACACATCCTTCTCCTTGAACCGGCTGATCACGGCAGGCATTCCCGCGAAGGGGACCCTGTCAGGCAAGCTCCGGCCAAGACAAGGACTCCTGGAGATCACGGCGCTCAACGCGTCATTCGGTGAAAGCGTGCTGTCGCTTTCCGGCGCTTGCAGCAATCTCTGGACGGAAGAGAGGTCCGCTCGCCTGGATGGGACGACCGAAATCTCACTGCAGCAGGCGTTGCCCCTTGCGGACAAGCGACGCGTCTCTGAATTCGAGCCGGAAGGAACAGCGCGCGCAAAGATCGCACTGACGGCCACCATGGGAGAGGGCAGCCTCACAACGGAATTCGATCTTTCTGATGCGGGTTTCACTATGCCTCGAGTCCTGCGCAAGCACGCCGGTGAGCCGGGTTCGTTGATGTTTGCCGCCCGCTATGTCCCCCCCGATGAAATCGTTGTGGACACTTTTGATTTCACGGTCGGGGAGGGTAAAGTCAGCGGGAAAGGGCACATAATCCCAAGCGTCGAACCGTGGCTGTACATTTCTTTCGATTCTTCCCGTTTCCCCCTCGAGAATCTGAATCAATTGCCGGCGGTGAGTTTCGCTGAGGGCACAGTCACCTTTGCCGGTGATGCCTGGCAGTCGAATCCGGCCCGGAAAGGGCTGCAATACAGGAGCGATGCCGTAATCGAGCACGCGGCCCTCACTCCACGCGGCTGGAAAGAATCGCTGAGAGATTTTAATGCGATAATCGGGGTGTATGATCAGCAAGCGATCGTCCGCGGTGTATCATTTGCGTTTGGGGAATCAAGCTATAGCGCCGAGGCTGAGATTGCTGATTTCGGCAATCCTCAGGTCGTAGGACAACTCAAGACGGACATGCTCAACGTAAACGAGATCGCGGGTGCATTCGACCGACCGGAGGAAGGGGGGGAACCCGAGCCGGTCACGGCCGGAGATCCTGGGCGCCGGGAGTTTTCTGTTGAGATGGCTGTCAGTGCCGATCAAATGCAGGCCGGCAAACTGTTGACCGGGCCGATCGCTACCACCTGGCGCTCGTCAGGTGAATCGCACCGATTTGAGCCCTTGCAGATCAAGGCGTTCGGAGGCGAAATCAGGGGATTTTTTGAGATTGTCGCGTCGGATGGCGATTCACGTTGGGCGACTGAATTCTCGGGACGGAATCTGGATGTTGAAAAATTGTCGATGCAACTGCGGGACGGCAAAGCGACACTCATTGGGCTTATGAGCGCAAAGGCAGATCTCAGCGGCGCTGTCTCCTCGAAAAGAAATGATGTGTTTGGATCGTTAAATGGTGATCTCAGGCTTACAATTACCGATGGAGAAATTACGAAACATTCGTGGCTCAAGAACCTCTTCCTGTTGATACAGTTCTCCCCGCCTTCGCTGCTCGTGCCAGGGGTCAGGGAAGCAGGCATTCTGAATGCGTTGCTGGATGCGGCAAAAACAGGTGGCCGGTCACTCGATCCCACCTGTGTCACCTTCAGCAAAATTGACGGCGCCTTTATTCTCACCGACGGCAAGGCCCATACAGAGGATTTGCGTCTGGAATCCGGTGTTGCCGATCTCATATTCAAGGGAGACGTCGACCTCGGCGAAGATCAGCTTGACATGCAAATCACGGCCACCCCTCTTGGTTCCCTCGGCTCACTCATGGGAAGGGTGCCTATTGCCGGCGACAAACTAAAGAAGGCGAAAGAAGCCGCTCTGTCAATGAGTTTTGTTGCCCGTGGTCCCATTGCCGATCCGGAAGTGAGTCTGGCTGTAGTGGACAGAATCATGCCCAATAAAGAGCAGCAATAGTCGAACGGTTCTCTTTAGCGAAAACTCTTTACGACCCCAGAGACGAGAGTTGGTTGCGGCTATGGCGCGCTATGCAATTTCTTCGGGATTGCCCTTGCGAGCAAGGGGTTCGGTAAAGGTTCAGGAAGAGTTCAGGGAAGTGACCAGCATGGAAACTTGGAGTCCTCCGCCAAGCTGTGACTCCGGCCGTATGCGGATGCTTGCGATAGCAATGCCTCCATGGGCACGTTCGATTTCGTAGAGATATGCGACAAGATTTTCCAGCGATATCCCTTTCAACTCCATATCGACGATGTCTTCGGTGAGATCGTCGCCAAGGGTTCGCCGAGAAGGCTTCATCGATGTCAGATTATTCATGAGGTCCAGGTCTTTTGCGGTCTGATCGAGAAAAGAAAAAAGCTCAAAATTCGCCCCCCTGCCGCCCACGCGCTGTTTGATTCTTTTGGTCTCCGCAAGGATTTGGTCATATTCGGTCTGCAGCAGTTTCAAATCCCTGAGCTGAATATGGGCGCTTGGGATCGAACGGCTCAGGGTGTCCCTTTTTTCCAGAACCTTCGATACGATCAGGAAATGGATCAGCGCCACGAGGACTATGGCGGCGCAGAGCGCGATCAGTTTTCTCTCTCTGGTTTTCAGGTCTATCACGGGTTCTCTCCGGCCGGCGCGGCGGGACTTGAAAACAGGTTCGTCCCTATCTGCGCCCTTATGCGGAAGTTCTTTTTATTTTCCTTTTTTGCCTGCGTGGCGGACACGATCTCAACCGCCGAGAGCAACGACGATTCCTCGAGCCGGTCCTTGAAGCTGTTGATGTCGTCGAAAGAATCGGCGACGCCCGTCATGCGAAGAACATTGTCTGAGATGGCCAGGTCGCTCATTACGATGCTCTTATTGTCAGGCATGCCTGCCGTCACTTCGGCGAGAATATTCAGCGGCGCCACGTACTCGGAAGAGTAGTGCTTTAACGACTTGAACTGCTCCTGCTCTTCCTTGATTTTTTGTTCCGCAACCGCGGGTTTCTTGATTCCGGGCAGGGTGTCGCCGAAGATATCGAGCATCTGCTTGTTCAGTGACTCCATCTGTTTCTGTTGGCTGTGTATCTGGGCGAGCACGCTTCCGAACCAGGCGATCAAAGCCACGGCGAGGACGACGAGGCTGAAAAAGATATTTGACTTAAGCCGCGAAAACACGGAAACGGGCGAGAACTCTTCCCTGCGGAAGTTTATCGGGTTTGCCGAATCCCCCAGACCTGCATGGGCCAGGGCTATTGCAAGCCGGCAGGCTTCGGCGCGCTCGGAGAACTGGGGAGGTATATCAGCAAGCATGCTCTCGTTGAATTCAACGGTTCTCACGGGAAAATCCCTGAATGACTCCTGAGCGACCTTCCAAAGCGTGCCCACGCCGGTTCCTGCTATGCAAAGGGTGCCTATCTCGGCGTCGGCGGCCGCGGCAGGTTGAAATGAGACGAAGGAGCGGGCGACTTCCTTGACCACCCGTTTCGCTTCTTCCTCATTGTCCGGTGAAATGCCGTCGAGATTTCGATAGCCGATCAGCGCGTTCCCGATGAAGAAGCCCAGGAAAGAGCTTTCGCGGTCTGCGAGAAGGAGGGCCGTTGTCTTGTCGGATGAGAAATCGAACTGGTTCATATAAAAATCCGCCATCGCCAATGCGTCAAGCGTCAGCATTTGGGGATCTACTCCGGCCTCTGCCAGCACCCGCAGCCTTTCTGCCAGCGGGTCCTTTGTCACGGCGATTGCCAGGATATCCGTGCCATCACTTGTCTTTCGAACGGTGATGTAGTCGGAAATTACCCGGTCGATCGGATACGGTATCTGGGGCTCAATCTGGAATTTCAGGGTCTGTGTTATCTTTGCCGGGTCGACAAGGGGTGTGCTGAACGGGCGGTTGATGCTGACGGAGGCAGGTAAGCAGGCGGCACAGGTCGCGCCGCTGAGCCCGTTCTCCTTGAACGCCTGCCGTATGATTGAGGCGATGAGTCCTTGTTTTTCCTGCTCGTCCGCCTCGGGGATAACCGTTTCAATCAGGTTGAGCAGTTTCATTCGCCCGCCCTGAGAGGCCGCCACGGCGATGACCACCGAGTCGGATCGCACGTCTATCCCGACACTCTTGGTTTGGAATATCATCTTTCCATTTTCCAATATGCCGTTTCGATGCCGAAGTAGTCGTCTTCCGAGCCCTCTTCCCCCTTGACTCGCTTCAGCAACGTCTTGATCGTTACACTTCGGGTCGTTTCAGATTCCGATGCGATGCGGCCTGTGGAGGAAACCGAAAAGAAGGAACTGTCGGTAGTAAACTTTTTCAGAATGTTCGCGTCGGCTATACGCGTTGCCATGTCTTCCGCGCTGACAAAAGGTTCCGCCTCCCTCATACTGACGATCGTTGCAGCCAGGGCTTCGTCGTCGAGCACCGCTCCGATTACCTCTTCAGCGGCGGTGTTGATGTTGACGCGTCCCTTCTTGTCCCCGCCGACCGTGACATATTCGTCCAGCCCCGGCTTATCTTCTTCGCCATAAAGAATCTCCGCGTCGAAATCCTTTATAAGTAGAAGTTCATCCACACTATCCAGGGGCCCGTTCTTGCATCTGAGCGGCGGATCCAGAGACTCGTAATATGAGCTTTCCGCACCGAACGGCTCGTCTTCGTCGTTTTCATCTATCCAGTCGATGATGCCGTCTACAAGGCCTGGATCAAGATCAAGCGATTCGAATAGCCGTCTGACATTGCCCGCCATCGTTTTGTTCACGCTCTCGATGTCGGTTTCGCCAACCGCCCTGTTCAATAATCTGTTCAGGTTGAGCTTCGCCATTTCGTCCGAAACGATGGCCTCCGCCGTTCCGGATTGTGTTTCCACAACGATTTCCGCGGCCCATTCCTCGTCGAACGAATCGCTTGCCAGTCCTTTTTCGGAATCGGCCAGAAGATCATTCAGCAAAGCGGCCTTGGCCATTTCCACACCTGCCCGGGCGGCCGCCTCGGCTTTGAGATTATCAACGAGATGTCCGGAAAGAGTGGCGTGAACTCGAATGAGGTAGTTGAATTCCAGCACCACGATCGCGAGAATTACGGTGACCAGAAGTGTCAGCAACAAAGCCATTCCGCGTTTGTCGGAATGACGCTTTCCCGGCCGGACTTTGACTATTATGGGGTATTTGTTCATCATGTGTCAAGCGTGCGCCGCTCGCCGGGTGATCCCATCTGGCGGCCTATGTCCGTCCGCGGAGTCATTCCCGACCTTGTTCGAGCCATCTCTCGAAATCTCAACCCTCACTGGGTTCGTCTTTCTCTTGAGAAGGTTCCTCGGTTTCTTCCGGAGTCGTCTCGGTGATTTCTTCTTCCAGTTCTTCCTCATCCACTTCTTCTATTTCCTCAATCTCTTCCTCATCGGGTGGTTCCTCGATAAGCGCATTCACATGGACGCGGGTAGTTGTGGAAAACGCATATGTGACGCCTTCTGAATCCGCAACTTCGAGGTGGATCTTGACCGCCTCGGGAAGAATTCCCTGGTCCTCGTAGTTCCATTCCTGTAGCCATTCGCTGCCGTCGAAGAACTCAAAGTTGAGTGATCGGATGTTCTGTGTCCACCGGGGTTCTTGCCCGTCTTCTTCCGGCTGCGCCCATAGTGGTTCGAGTGTACACGTGAGGACCAGCGGGTTGTTTTCGTCCTTGAGCCACTCTTCCATTTCGACATCCTGCGAATCCAGGACTCGATAGCTTACGAAAGCAATCTCCCCGGCTGCCTGGCTTCCTCCAAAGCGGGCGTTTGTCGTGAACGCGCTGTACGAGTCGGCGTCGGCGTCTTCGATCTGCAGATCCTCAACAAAGAAAGCGGGATCCGCGTTCTCTTCGTCACTGCTCAGACTGCTGAGCGGCACATATGCTGAAGACATGTTCTGGGAGAGATTGTTCAGGATAAAGTTCACGCGGTGGTAAATCGCGGCGCGCTCCTCCTGCTGTTCCGCACTGTTGATCGTGTAGAAGAATGTGCCGAACACCATCGTAAATATCATTGCAAGGAGGACTATGGCTACGAGGAGTTCTATAAGAGTGAAGCCATTACCTGCTTCGTGTTGCATAATAGGCATATTCATTCAATTACGGTTCTTGAAACAAAGGTTTCCAATTCGAAGTCACTGTCGGGCAACTTGATGAGTATCTTGACTCTCTTAAGGTTGTCGATATCGGCGTCTTCGACCTCAAACTCCCATTTGTAACCAGGGTGCTCAGATCCGAAATCGCCCGCATCGCTTGTCAGGGAATCGAAGGATGTCGTCAGAAGTTCTTCCATTTTCTGGCGGGCCAACATGGTGGCCATGGTCTGTTCCTTGTGTCTATGGGCGAGGTTCAGGCTCAACAGGTGCGTTCCCAGAAGCGTAACGAGCGCGATCGCGATAATCGCGAGTGCGACCATCACCTCCAGGAGGGTGAATCCTCTGTCCGGGCGGCTCGATATCATCCGGTTCCGTCACCAAGAGGGGCAAGTGTGGGGATGCCGGTCACGCCGTCATATCGGACAGCGAAGGCATCTCCGCTCTCGTTTCTAAGGTTGATCATTGCGGGGCTGGCATCGCCGAGCGGATTGAACTCTATGTACTGCGGGCCGAGCGCCGGCGTCGAGATATCTCTCCGGATCTCCACCGAAGCAAAGTGCACACCCGGCGGGAGTTCTTTTGGGGCGAGCATGGGCTCACTCGGAACCTCTGGGTCGACATTTTCGGCGCCATCCGAATACTGAAGCAATTCAAAGTGCGTGCCGAGTCGGATTCCGATGGCGGAGGCTGTTTCCTCGTCCTCCTCGTCGTCCGTGACTTCTGTAATCCAATACCTGTCGGATTCGAGTTCGAAGTAAAGCCTGTAGGTTCTGTTTTTCGCGATGGCCTCGGCGTAGGCGAGGCTTATTGTGCCCGAGAGCCTGCGGGCGGCGCTTTTTAGTCTTCGCTGCGGCACAAACGGGTCCAGGCGCGGGAGTACGATCGCGGCGATAACACTGATCAGCGCCAGGACGACGACAAGTTCTATAAGCGTGAACCCGTTTCTCCTCATGGTGTCATTCCATGTCCCAGCTTGTGATATCCGCGTTTTCATTATCCCCGCCCTCGACTCCGTCAGCGCCGAAAGACGTTATCTCATAGTCGAACCGGGAGCCCGGCGACTCGTACCTGTAAGGGGTTCCCCACGGGTCATCGGGCACCCTGGCGCTCTCAAGGTAACCGCCCTCTTTATACTTCTCCGCGCTTCTTCCGCCCGTGGGCCGGGTGATAAGAGATTCCAGCCCCTGATCGGTCGCCGGGTAAAAGCCGTTATCGAGCCTGAATAGTTTCAGGCCGGTCTCAAGGCTACGTATCTGCGCTTTTGCGGCGTTGATTTTGGCATCCTCGGTCCTGCCGATCAATTTCGGCGCAATATAGGCGGCGAGGATTCCGATTATGACGATGACCACCATCAATTCGATGAGCGTAAACCCGCCCTGTGATTCACGTGATCGGTTTTTCTTCATACCGGCCTCTTCCTCCTTATTGGATAATACGGTTCATGTCGAAAATCGGCAACAGCATCGCGAGCACTATGAAACCGACGATCACCGCCATTATGACTATCATCGAGGGCTCGAGAAGCGACACGATGCCCATAAGCGTGGTGTCCACCTCGTCATCGAACGTGTCGGCCACCTTGATGAGCATATCCTCGAGCTGACCGCTGCGTTCTCCAAGGGCGATCATATGTATGACAACAGGGGGGAAAACCCCGCCGCGCCTCAGTGAGGACGCAAGGTCGTCGCCCTTGCGAACACTCTCCTGCGCGTCGCCTATCGCGCGCGCGATGACCCGGTTGTTGACGATGCTTTTCACGATTTCCAGCGAATCCATCAAATTGACCCCGCTCTGTGTGAGCGTGCCGAGCGTGCGCGCGAAGCGGGCCACGGCCATCTTGCGATTGAGCTTTCCGAAAATGGGAACCGCGAGTTTCAGCCGATCCCATGCCAGCCCGCCGGTCTCGGTTTTCAGGTATCGGTTGAGAACAATCGCAACGATACCCAGGAGCGCGAGCATGGCCCACCAGTAGGCGCTCAAGAAGGCTGAAGTATTGATAAGTATGACCGTCGGCGTGGGAAGCGCATGGTTGAGTTGTGAGAAGATCTTTGTAATGGTCGGAATGATGTAGGTCATCAGGAAAAAGAGGACGCCGAAGCCGACAATCGTCATGAGGGCCGGATAGAGCATTGCCGACGTCACCCTGCGTCGGAGCGCCAACTGTTTTTCCATATAGTCGGCGAGACGAAAAAGCACGACCTCTACCGCGCCGGATGATTCGCCCGCCTTGACCATATTGATGTATATCTGCGGGAAGTATTTGCGGTGCCGGGCAAGCGCCGCGGAGAGCGCCGCCCCCTCGCTGATGCCCTCCTTTATCTGGTATACGATTCGGATCAGTCCCTTGTTGTCTATCTGTTCGAGCACGGCATTGAGGGCGTCGATAAGGGGCATTCCGGCCTGAAGGAGGACGGCAAGCTGACGCGTGAACAGCGCGACGTCAGCCGTCTTGGGACTCGAAAGGACCTCCGAGAGCGTGATTTCGCGCGCGCGCTTTGCCTCGCGTTTCGTTTCGCCGATCTGGACCGCCATCAGGTCCATCTCTCGCAATTTTGCCCGTCCGGCCGGCGCGCTGTCGGCATCGAGCACGCCTTTTACCCGTTTGCCGGCGCCATCGATGGCTATGTACTCGAAGATCGGCATCCCATCACTATCCCTTCAGAAACAAGGCGCTTCACCACGGTATGCGTCAAAAAAAGCATGGGAGCAGAAAAGGCCATTTCGAAAATATGGCTATGAGTCCGCTCCCTTTCCCCGGGTCTGAATCAAAAAATAAATCGAATGAAGCTTTCTGAATAAGACTCCTTGTTCCCTCTGATATCGGTCAATCGATCCTGGATTGATTGTGCTCTCGCCGGGCAGTATGAACCGAAGGTCAGGCTCCGCGCCGGTCGGCGAAGTCGTCAAATGGCGTCCTCGCGGGTAACCCGCATCACTTCCTCGACGGAGGTGATCCCCGCAATCGCTTTCTTGACGCCGTCCTCTCGAAGCGTTACCATTCCGTTCTTCGCGATGGACTCTCGCTTTATCGTGTTCGAGTCCACATTGCCCAGGATCAGGCTCTGAATATTTTCGCGGACCGGGAGCATTTCGAATATTCCGGTGCGCCCGCGATATCCCCTGCCCACGCAATGTGCGCAACCGCCGCCGCGCCACAATACGTCTTCCCGAAGGGCTTCTCTTTCTATCCCAATATTTTCGAGCGCCCGGTCATCAGGGACATAGGAAGTCTTGCATTCGCGGCAAATGGAGCGAACCAGCCGCTGTGCGAGCACGGCCATCACGGACGAAGAGACCAGGAACGGCTCGATTCCCATGTTCAGCAGACGCGTGATCGCGCCGGCGGAATCATTGGTATGGAGTGTGCTGAATACGAGATGCCCCGTGAGTGAAGCCTGTATCGCCATTTCGGCGGTCTCGATGTCGCGAATCTCGCCCACAAGTATTATGTCCGGGTCCTGCCTGAGTATCGAGCGCAACCCGTTGGCAAACGTGAGGTCGATCTTCGGTTTTACCTGTATTTGCGCGATGCCGTCCATCATGTACTCGATGGGGTCCTCAATCGTTATGATATTTTTTTCCATCGAGTTCAGCCGGTTCAGCGCCGAGTACTGTGTGGTGGTCTTGCCGCTGCCGGTGGGGCCGGTCATCAGGATTATGCCGTGGGAGCACTCCAGAAGATGCTCGAAGTGGCCCATGTTCTCGGCGTCGAGTCCGAGTTCCTCGAGCGAGAAGAGGAAGGTGCCCTTGTCGAGCAATCTCATGACGATTCTCTCGCCGTATGCGGTAGGCACGATGGATACGCGAATGTCTATTTCGCGGCCGGTGAGTTTGATCTTGATCCTGCCGTCCTGCGGCAGCCGGCGTTCGGCGATATTCAGGTTGGCCATAATCTTTATTCGTGAGACAATGGCGGCATGGTAGGAGCGCGGCGGGCTGAGCACCTGATACAAGATGCCGTCGATTCGGTATCGCACACGCAGATCCTTCTCGTAGGGTTCGACGTGTATGTCGCTTGCCCTTTCTTTCGCCGCCTGTGAAATTATCAGGTTTACGAGCTTGATGATAGGCGCTTCGTTTGCAAGGTCGAGCAGGTCGCGGCGCTCCTCGAGAGGCTCCATGGAAAGCAGGCCCATTTCCTCTTCGTCGAAGTCATCGATGACCTGCGCCGCCGAATGGTTCTGAAGATCGAAATAATGATTGGTAATACGATCGATCTCAGAAAACGGGCAGATCATTACCTTCAACGGCAGCCCGAGAAGCAGCTTCAAGTCGTCCACGGGAGGTGTATTGAATGGATCGTGGACCGCGACCAGGCAATCACCATCTTCTTCACCGATCGGGACGATCCGGTTTTCCTTGATAAAAGAAAGAGGCACTTTCGACAGAATCTCGGGATTCACCTGGGAATCGATCTGGGGGCGATAGGGAATTTCGAGGAACTCGCCCACGGCCCTGAGGTATTGATCCTCCGAGAGAAGACCGCCGTCCACGACGGCATCCAGGAGGCTCAGATTTTTCTCACTCTGGGCGCTTAGGATATCCGAAAGCTGTTCTCGTGAAAGAAGCCCTTTTTGCAGCAGGAAGCTTCCGATTGCTTTTGTCGCGGCGGTCGTCATTTCGGCCCGGCCTCCAGGAGTTCCGTTTCCAGGTCATCAACGCTCTCGGCATCCAGGAGTTCCGCCTCCAGGTCGTCGATGCTCTCGGCATTCTGGAGTCCCGTTTCCAGGTCATCGATGCTCTCGGCATCCAGGAGTTCCGTTTCCAGGTCATCGATGCTCTCGGCATCCTGGTCGAAGGTCTTGCTCCGCTTTATGGTGGGGTACCTTTCCAATTGGCCCGAGAGCTTTTCCCCCGACTCCCTCCCCTTCTCGAGGGTCAGCTCAGTGGCTTCGGCCACGGTGGCCACGATGCTGGGAGTAATGAAGATCAGCAGGTTCGTCTTCTTTGTTCCGGTCGATTTGCTTTTGAAAAGCCATCCGAGTACCGGTATATCGCCGAGGAACGGGACTTTGTTTATAACGATGTCTTCGCTGTCCTTCATGAGTCCCCCGAGGACAAGCGTGTGGCGATCCTTCACCATGAGAGTGGTCTGGGCCTCGCGCTTTTTCTCAGAGAGCGCTCCCGCGCTCAAGCCACTCGTTATCTGGCTCACGTCGTTGACCTTCTGCACTATCTCCAGCCGAACCATTCGATCGGGGCTGATATGCGGAGTGATCTCAAGAACGATCCCGACGTCCCTATATTCGAAAGTCTCGTTGGTGGTCGATGCGGTCCCTGTGACGACCTCCGCCAGCCGCTGGGTGATGAAGGGCACATTGTCAGAGATATTGATTGCCGCCTTCTCGTTGTCGAGCGTAAGGATATGCGGCGCCGAGAGCACGTTGAAGTCTGAATTGCCTTCAGAGGCATGGAGTTCGACAAATCCCCGCAGCACCTCTCCATTCATGTTCAGGTAGCCGAGCGAGAGCCCGCCCGGGGTCTTGCTCGGTATCAAATTGATGATATCCACACCTGTGGCAAGAGCAGTGACTGAATCGGTGTCGCCAAGAATGCTCCCTACCAATGACCCACCTGCCGTTTCGCTCACAGTGCCAAAACCAATGCCATCTTCTCCTGTCGCCGCCGCCTGCCATCTGATACCGAGATCGCGAGAGAAATCCAGGCTCACTTCAGCGATCAAGGTTTCGACCAGGACCTGCGGCCTCATAATATCAAGCTGCTCGATAACATTGCTGATGACCGCAAAATCCTGCGGGGTTGCCGTGATGATAAGGCAGTTGGTCGTCTTGTCGGCAACGATCGCGATCTCCTTATAGAATGTGCGTATGCCGGAGGTCGCCGCTCCGCCTCCCGGCGCCGAAGCGGGCGCCGTTGTGGCCGCAAGGCTTGTCAGCACTGCCGCGATTTCCTCCGCCAGCGCATTTTGCAGCCTGTATA
>CAYZZY010000004.1:17157-30437 GCA_964482745.1 uncultured bacterium | reverse complement strand
ACCATCACGAACAGAAAAAAGAATTTTCCGTAGGTCAGAAATCGAGGAATCCGGAGCTTGGGAGATGGGATCTTGTAGAGATATTCCTGCAGGAGGCCGAATGGACAGATCCAGCCGCATGCCATTCGCCCGACGACCGCGCCCACCGCTCCAAGAATCCCGATAACATAGAACGCCAGGCGGTAGGTGACTCCCGACGCGACCGCCTGCATTGCTCCAATTGGACAGGCGAAAAGCGACAAGGGGCAGGAATAGCAGTTGAGGCTCGGAACACAGAAATACTTGAGCGATCCCGTGTAAATGGCCTGGCCGAGGAAAATGCCTTTTACATAGGAGTTCGTGATGATGGCGCTGATCAATTGGAACGGGCGACGCTTCATCCGATACCTATACATTCGAGGCAAATGAGCCTGGCCTTCTCGAATACCTCAATTGCTTCCCCCCGGAAGATGCCGAAGGCGCCGAGTGCGATTGCAGCCACGAGGAGTATCAGCCACATGTTGTTTTTTAGCGTGTCGATTATCTTGTCCATACGATAGATATGATAGACCCTATCCCTTGCCTGCCATGTGAGCCGACACACGGTCGAGCATCTCGAGCGCATTGGCCGCGCTGTCCGCATTGGCCACGATGACCAGCCTGGCGCCTTCTTTACGCACGCCGTAATGCCTGGGGGCCATGACGGAAGCGATGAATTCCTTTTCCCTCGTGCTTTCGCTGCCGAGGAAGTGTTCCCTGAATCTGATGAAGGCCTCGCCGCACGCGTCTTCGCTCTTGTATTCGGCAACGATAACCGAAAACTCCGGCTGGCTGATCCTGTATCGAGCAATGGCGGCCGCCTCGCCTTTTTCGAGTCTGAACAGGTCTTCGTTCGCTATGTATACCTGGTTCTCGATCGCCAATCTCGATTGTGCGTATACTTCGCTTCGCGGGAGCATATTCTCACCAGGCAGCAGACCCATGATTGCAGGCCGCTCCGCCTTTGCTCCGATTTTGCTCTCAATGGCCTTCGCGAGGGCCGTGAACTCTTCGCTCAAGATGGCGGCAGAGCCCAGTTGGCGGACATCGGCATAAAACTTGTCCTGCCAGAAGAAGAGACCCTTGGAATGGATGGTGCCATCGCTGCCGACCTCGATCGGCGAAAGTGTCGGGTGGCGGTTGTATGAATAGATACCGAATGCGGCCGAAGCGTCATCCATGCAGTATATCTCGATGGAGACGGCCTTGTCTTCCTTTTCGTATGCCTGAGTAACCAACGCAACGAAACCGTACTCGTAATAGATATCGGCTCCGCCATTGATGTGCTCGAAAAGGTTCTCCCCGTGGAAGAACATGGGGTCGCCCGCCGGCGTCCATCCTTCGGCCTCATCGCCGGCCGGCAAGATCTTCAGGAGCGCCTGCTCTTCGGCCTCCTGCCGTCCGGCCGGTTTTGCTTCTGCATTCGGGTTGCCTCCTGAGCATGAGGACGCGCTTAGCAGCGCCAACATGCATAGGGAGAGAAAAAGCCTTCGTGCCTGCGCGGTTCGCTCAGACCACGATTTCCTTAATAACCACATTGTTCAGGTCTCCCATGCCGACTCCCAGCTTCTCTGCGGTCTCAAGCTGATATGCAATCATGTCGTGCGAATAGGTCTCGTCATGTTCTTGCATCAATTTGGAGCAATAAACATCTGTTGCAACCATATCGCCGCAGAGGATTATCTTGTTCACACCGTCTTTGACCTCGGCCCTGCCCGATAGGCTCGGCCCGCCCCTTATGAGCAGCGTACGACCGTCTACGATGTTCAGTTCCGAACGAACCGAATCGGCATATTCAGCGAGCGCATGGTCGAAGAAATTCCTTCCCTCATCGGTTTTTGAATGCTCCTTCTTGTGAGCCAACTGCCTGAGCGGGAAGAAGACCGAGCCGAAATGGTTCTTGAGCGCGCACGTAAATCTCGCGCTTCCATGGCGCTTGATCATGGGTAGATTAAGCACAACATCGGCTTCATAGATCGTCTTAACAACACCTATGCTCGGATGCGAGGTCCAACCTTGCTTGCTTACAAACACATGTTCCGGTCTGACGTTGAAATCGACCGCATCTATCCCTATTCCGGCCTCCTCCAGGCGTTCAGGATAGCCCAGTTTTCTGAATTTTTCGGCCTTCTGAACGCCCTTGCCGCATGCGTCGCACGCCGTTAACGAGCTTGCGCCCGCGCTTCGGGCCAATTGGCCGACGGCGAAAACCATCTCGACGTCGGTCGTGACGGGCGGTGGTTGCGAGTTAAGGATATTCGGCTTCATTACGACGCTTTTGCCCGAGACAAGCTTTTCAAGTCCGCCGATCGCTTCGAGGCCCGCCTCAAGCATTTTCTGGAGGTTGTCGCCTTCCACGACGACGAGCAACGGTTTCTCGTTTTCCGTGAACAGGTTTCCCATACCCTGTCTCGGCGCTCGAGCAGCGGTGGAACATCCGAGGTGTGAACCCGCCAAGGCCGCTCCGGCCGTGCCGACGGCGGCTGTCCTGATAAAATCACGGCGCGAAATGCCTGACTCGCAGCCGGAATCTTCCAATGATCCTTTACATCCAAATTCTTCTTTCATGTTACCCCCCTTGAGGCGGTCGCCCGCCGCATGTGTTTCTCAAACGTATTACTACAACTATGCACGCGTTCAGTCCATGGAGGCAAATCATTCCTCCGCTTTCTCGACTGCCCGAGCCACGCGCCAGAGACCGTTGTCGAGAGTGCCAAGCGGTATGCTCGCGATAGCGGCGGCGAGGTTTATTCCCACACCCGCGCAAATGAGAGAGACTTCTCTCGCATAATACATCAGTGGAGTCTCTTCAATGGCAAGCACGGTCATGAACCCTCCAAGGTCGCCAAGAAGGCCGAATATAAGGCCCAGAACGAAGCCGTATACGGCACCGACCGAAAACAGCAGAAAGCGGAATGAGAACCACTGGCCCGGCCTTCGCGAGATGCCTGCTGTCATTCCGATAAAACCGCCCACGATGGCCCAGTGTCCGATCGGCACTGCCTCATCGATGAGTTTTGGCGCCAGGGCCGACGCCACACGAGCGCCTACGAAGTATCCGATACAGCCAAGCAGAGCGCCAAAGATGATCTTCTTGATCGATCTTTCGGCAAGCCCGGGAACGATGCCGATAAACAAGGCGACTATCACTTCCTTGTTGCCGACGACCCGCATCAAGGCTATTGCAGCGGCTGCCGCGACGCCTCCGAGAACGACTTTGACGATCAGTAGCAAAAGGCTATTTTTGATAATAGCGCGATCTCGCATCCCTTTCATTTCAACCCCTCCCGATCAAGTTAGATTCTATGGGTTTTCTGGTCATGAAGTGTGAGGCTGTTGCCTGCGGCCCCTCCCTCGGCACGAATACATTCGCCTTGAATGCCAAAAAGATAAAATCTGCCGTTCCCATTCTTCCCTGGCAAATCAATAGATGTCATCTCACATGCTGAAACGACGCAGTCGCTTCTTTCTCTTTTTTGCCTTTCGTTTGATGTCGTGGTTTTTGCCGACGCGGTGAGCGAATGCTTCAGCGATTTTCTCGCTTCTGCGAGTTCCATGGTTGACGAGATCAAGGCTGTGTCCGATCTCATGGAGCAGCACATGGTTCAGGGTGTAATCCCTGAGGCTGTCCTCATCCCAGCAGAGGAACCATCCGTCATCGATTTTTTGCCAGTAAGCGCCAAACTCAAGCCTCTCCTGGGCGAACGCAGGATTGGGCTTCCTTCCACCATAGCCCCACCTGAGTCTCCTGGGAACCGGATAGATCCTTATATGAGAGTCGCCATAAATATGGGCGTCTACATCTGCGTTCATCTTGACCTGGTTGCAGAGATGAATAACGGTGATGTTGCGGAGCATCGACGCGGGAAGTTCTTCGAGTTTCTTTCGTATGTCCTCGATTGAGCAGGGGTACACGTAACCCTTGGGGGGCGGGTCGACTATGTATCGAATGCTGGCGATTCGACCAGTCCGACGTTTGGACGCCATTGCGATATTTATTTGAGTCCCACCAGAAAAGATGAGACGTGCCGGTTGAATTCGGCGCTTTGCTCGAGCATCGGCATATGACCGCAGTCATCGAGCAGAGCGATCTTACTGTCTCGGATCTTTTCGTGTAAATACTCTGAGTATCTGGGCGGTGTGAGCCTGTCTTCCTTTCCGCATATTATCATCGTCGGCAGCGCGACGGAATGGACCTTGTTCGTGACGTCGAAGGAATCGCATGCCGCAAAATCCCTCAGTACAACGTCAGCCGAGATGCTTGCCAGCAATTGCTTTTCCTCATCGACGAGTTCTGCCGATGGCGCGGGGCCGAACATGAAATTAATCATCCCCTCGATCGCCACCTCGAAGTCGTCTCTTATCAAGGAAAAAATGGCAGGCAATACTCGCAACCTCGCTCCGGCTGCAACCAGCAGCAATCCACCGAGCTTGTTCGAACCTCTCAGCGCGACGTCGAGCGCTATTGCGCCCCCCATCGAGTGTCCGCCGAGGACCACATTCTTGAGCTGAAGCATGTCCATGAATTCAATGATATGGTCGGAATATTCTCGAATCGCGACCTCGACGGAACCTTCGGATTGACCGTGTCCCGGCAGATCTACTGCAATGAGGCGAAAATTATTTGTGAGCAAATCAAACTGGCGTCGCCAACTAAGATGACTGCCACCTGCCCCGTGCATCAGCAGGAGGGTTGCAATCGGTTCGATGTCTTTAGGCTGAGTATCTCTGTAATACAATTTCTGAGAAGCTATGTTTCCGGCCTTCACTGACTCTCCCGTGGCGCCACTCGCAAATAGAGACAAGCCGGCTACCGCTAAAATGAAGGAGAGAAGGCAAGCTCATTGTAGCAAGCATGCGGGTAAAAGTCAATGTGGATACAGGCCGGGAAAGAGCTTATGGATTCAGTTTTTGACAGGGAGTCACTCATGGAACTCCACGGAACTCCTGACAACTCGTGATTCGATTGCGCGTCAAATTTCATCTTGACGGGGCGGGCGGACCCGTGCTATATTTGTGGAGTTTGTAAAGCAAAAAAGGAGGCAATTTCGTAATGACGGCAGAAGATGTGAAAGAATTGGGGCTCAAGTTGCAAAGAACCCTTACCGCTTTTCTGCCTCCGGACAAGACACGAAAAGGTTCCTGTCTTAGGTGCGGGCAATGCTGCAAGTTCGCTTTCGAGTGCCCGTTCTATGACGGAGAAAGGTGTACTGTTTATTCGTTTCGCCCTCCACAATGCCGCAAATACCCGCGCACGGAAGAAGAATCGATTGTGCCGGGGTGCGGCTTCACTTTTGGTGAATAAGCCCGCCTGGATGGTCCTGCAGCCAGGCCGGGGCCGTCGGATTTCCTTTTCCAATGCCCAAACGTACTGATCTAAAGAAAATACTCATAATTGGCTCCGGCCCGATCATAATCGGACAGGCCTGTGAATTTGACTACTCCGGCGCGCAAGCGTGCAAGGCTCTCAGGGAAGAGGGCTACGAGATCGTGCTGGTGAACAGCAATCCCGCCACCATCATGACCGATCCCGAAATGGCCGACCACACGTATATAGAGCCACTCGTGCCGGATATACTCGAAAAGATAATCGAGAGGGAAAAACCCGATGCGCTGTTGCCCACATTGGGAGGACAGACGGGGCTGAACCTTGCGGTCGACCTCGCGGATGCGGGCATCCTCGAGGCCCACGCCGTCGAGCTGATCGGCGCAAAGCTCGAATCGATAAAAAAGGCGGAGGACAGGTCACTGTTCAAGGCCGCAATGGGTTCGATCGGCCTCGAGTTGCCCCGCAGCTACTACTGTCATTCCCTCAACGAGGCGATGGCCGAGATCGAAAGCATCGGTTTCCCCTGTGTGATACGCCCTTCCTTCACGCTCGGCGGCACCGGCGGCGGTGTTGCGTATAACATGGAGGAATTCGAGCGGATGGTCAAGTGGGGACTCGACGCGAGCCCCACTACTGAAGTGCTTGTCGAAGAGTCTGTCATCGGATGGAAGGAATATGAGCTTGAGGTCATGCGTGACGGCGCCGACAACGTCGTTATCATCTGCTCCATCGAGAACTTCGATCCCATGGGCATTCACACCGGCGACAGTATCACCGTCGCTCCCGCACAGACTCTCTCGGATAAAGAATACCAGATTATGCGCGACGCGGCGATAGCCGTCATCCGTGAAATCGGTGTGGACACCGGCGGCTCCAATATCCAGTTCGCCATCGATCCCTCGAATGGGAGAATGGTGGTCATTGAGATGAATCCGCGCGTCTCGCGCAGTTCCGCGCTCGCCTCCAAGGCGACGGGTTTCCCGATCGCAAAGATTGCGGCCAAGCTCGCGGTCGGCTATACCCTCGACGAGATCCCGAACGATATTACAAAACAGACTCCTGCCTCCTTCGAACCCACGATCGACTACTGCGTCGTGAAGATTCCTCGATGGGCCTTCGAAAAATTCCCCGGCGCAAATCCCGAACTCACTGTGCAGATGAAAAGCGTCGGAGAGGCGATGAGCATAGGGGGGACTTTCAAAGAAGCTTTGCAAAAGGGGCTCCGCTCGCTTGAAATAGACCGATACGGTCTGGGCTGCGACGGGAAAGAGATGCAGTTTCGCGCGGAAGGCGCCGACGCAGAAACGCTCGAACAGATAAGGAAGAAGTTGCGGACTCCAACCAGTGAGCGCATCTTCTACCTGCGTGAGGCGATTCTTGCAGGTTTTGACATTGACGAGATGCATTCCCTTACCATGATCGATCCGTGGTTTATCAATAACATGAAGGACATCATCGAAATGGAGCAGCGCCTGCGGGCCGCCGCCGACCGGTTCCGCCAGAGAATGAAAAGCGAAATCGATCCGGAGGATGACCTTGAAGCCGGCCGTCTTCTTAAAGAGGCAAAACAGTTCGGTTTCTCCGATCGCCAGCTCGCGCACCTCTGGGATTCGGATGAAATGGCGGTCAGGGCCACCCGGAAGAAATTGGGCGTGGAGGCAACCTTCAAGTTGGTGGACACGTGCGCGGCCGAATTCGAGGCGTATACGCCTTATTACTATTCCACCTATTCCGATGAAGACGAGGTCAGGCCTTCCGATAGAAAGAAAATCATGATATTGGGCGGCGGGCCGAACAGGATAGGGCAGGGGATCGAGTTCGATTACTGTTGTGTTCATGCCGCATTCGCGCTGAAAGAGGAAGGGTGCGAGACCATCATGGTCAACAGCAACCCTGAAACCGTGAGCACCGACTACGACACTTCGGACAGACTGTATTTCGAGCCGCTCACGCTCGAGGACGTGCTCAATATTGTGGATAAAGAAAAGCCCGATGGCGTGATCGTGCAATTCGGCGGTCAGACGCCTCTCAAGCTGGCCGTATCGCTTCAGAAGGCGGGCGTTCCCATTATCGGCACGCAGCCCGAAAACATCGATGCTGCCGAAGACCGGGAACTCTTCCGTCATATTCTCGATAGACTCGGCCTCAAACAGGCGCCCAGCGACACCGCATTCTCGCCCGAGGAGGCGCTGAAGATTGCCCGCCGAATCGGGTATCCCGTTGTTGTGCGGCCGTCCTATGTGTTGGGCGGCAGGGCCATGATTATCGCATATGACGACGACCAGCTTGAAGAGTATATGACGATTGCGCATGAAGCCTCACCCGATCATCCGATACTCGTGGACAAGTTCCTGGAAGACTCAATCGAGATAGACGTTGACGCGGTGTGCGACGGCAAAGATGTCATCGTTGCCGGAATTATGGAGCACATTGAACTTGCCGGTGTGCATTCCGGGGACAGCGCATGCGTTTTGCCGCCTCACACGCTCGACGACAGCCAGATAGACCGCCTCAAGGAGCAGACACGTTCGCTTGCGCTGGCCCTCGACGTTATCGGCCTGATCAATATCCAGTTTGCGATCAAGGGAGAAGACATCTACGTGCTTGAGGTTAATCCTCGCGCATCGCGAACCGTCCCATTTGTCTCAAAAGCCACCGGGGTTCCGTGGGCGAAGGTCGCCGCCAAATTGATGGTGGGGCGGACGCTGAAAGATCTTGCGATTCCAGCCGATATCAAACTCAAACATTATGCGGTAAAGGAGGCGGTTCTGCCGTTCATCAAATTTTCCGGCGTTGACACCATCCTTGGGCCCGAGATGAAGTCTACCGGTGAAGTAATGGGCATAGATAGTTCGTTCGGGCTTGCCTTTGCCAAGTCGCAGTTGGCCGTCAATGCGAATCTGCCATCGGGCGGAAAGGTTCTGCTAAGCGTAAATGATAGAGATAAAGAGACCATGCTTCCAGTCGCTCGCAAGCTGGCAGAATTAGGATTTGAACTTGTCGCGACCCGCGGCACCGCAGCGTTTCTTTCGAATAATGGGCTTGAGGTCGATACGGCATACAAAGTCAAGGAAGGCCGCCCCAACATTGTCGACCACGTGAAGAATCATGAAATCGCCCTCATCGTCAACACGCCCCTTGGCAAAAAATCCCAATATGACGAGGTTGCCATCCGCAGGGCAGCCGTCGACTATAACATCCCCTATATAACCACTCTTGCAGGCGCTCACGCGACCGCAAGCGGCCTCGATGCCCTTATCTCCGGCGGGCTGACCGTCAAATCCCTCCAGGAGTACAATGCCGAAATAGGTTAGAGCGAAGAAAGCGTCCGCGCATTCGATCAATGCCGGAATCACCGCCATGAAGTGGTCGCATGATTGACGGCCCGTGAAAAGGGGTGCTATAGTTCTCCTGGCCTAACTGGTTGTTTTCCTTGAGCTTATGGCATGATTGCAGGCTTCCCTGCACTGAATGCATTCCGGCTGTTCAGATCGGAGTCCAGCCGTTCTGATTTTAAGAAACGATGTAAAGGGGAATACATGAAACGGCGCGGCAGAAAAAATGATGGCCGGCTTCCATGTTTTCTCCTGATTTTGCTGGCACTTCCCTTGGGCATATTGGCAGAGAATCTGTTTGCCGATGAAAAGGCAGCGGAACCGATTGTTTCTACCGATGCCTCTCAGTCCATCATTTCGAAAGAAAAGACAATCGAAATCCGGTCCGGCGAGAGAAAACACATTCTTACGGACGCGAAAATCCTGGACGTGGCTGTTACCAGACCGGAGGTCGCCGATGTATTTATCCATAAGACCCGGGAATTGATACTGATTGCGAACTCGCCAGGCATCGGTAAAATCGTGGTAAAGCTCGACAACGGAGATACCATTGCCTTCAGGATTCGTGCTTCAGTCGCCGATCCCGAGGAATTTGCGGAGAAACTCAAAGAGAAAATCGGACAAATCCAAGGCATAAATATCGAAGTCGTAAAGGGCAAAATACTTGTCGACGGCAGAGTGCTATACCTGAAGGATATGGACGAGATAGAGCGCGCTGTCGGGGACAATCCTTCGATTATCAACCTTACATCTCTCAGTTCGCGCAATGCCCGTATTCTTGCCCGTGAGATACAGCGCGAATTGCGGGAATCCGGCATTTACGGCGCGCGCGTCGAGGTCAGGGACAACAGAGTCACCCTTGTCGGCTCGCTGGGCTCGGCACTGCTGGTAAAAAAGGTCGAGAACATCGCTTCCACTTATACGCCCACTTTTGACAGTCTTCTCAAAGTCACTCCAGAGCCCGCCTCACAGGCCCACTAAGAATAATGTGCCCTGATGAGCATCAGGGTGCTGCTTTTCGAAAAGAGTCTTACATTCTTCTTGAACAAGAACGCATGGGAGACGTAGGGGCAAGGCGGGCTGCCATAGCCGACGCCTACCGGAACATGGCCGAGCGTGCCGCTGAAGTCGACGCCAAGCGTATCCTCCTGGAAAAGACCTACGGTGTTCGAATCGATTCATCCACATACGTTCGCGATCTTGTGACCGGAAGCGATGAAGTGAACACGAGGCTGAACTCATTTCTTGCGGGCACTGAACGTGTTGACACGCGCTATCTTGATGATGGGGTCGTCGAGGTGGATGTCGAAGCGCCTCTCGACGGTGTGTGGGAAATCGTGAAAGATCACGCAGACTATTGACGGTTGATGACACGGAGGTGACGATGATGGCAAGATGGCGCAAGGCAGGGATTGCATTTCTCGGGCTTATGGTGATAACCGCGTTGAGCGGCTGTTCCCGCACAAAGAAGGATATTACCGTTGAACGACATGTCGTCGGTGAGGGGTTTGTGGTGGAATAGTGGAGTATCCGATGGAACATCTCTTCGGTATTGCCGGGAAGGGTCTGCCCGCGGGTCTCTCAACCGATAATCTCGAGTTCTATCTCCAACATGAGCAGTTTCTTGAGAGGTTTTGAAACGAGGGCAAGCCTGACCCCATCCTTTTCGGTGGTCACGATATGATCGACGCCGGTTGTGGCCGCCGCCTCCTCAATCTTTCCGATGTCCGCCGAATCATACCAATGGTGGTCTTTGAAAGTAATCGAATGTGTAATCTCGGCTCCCAATCGGCGCAGCGTTTCCTCGAACGCGTTCGGATTTCCGATGCTGGAAAGGGCGAGCACCTTTTTGCCCGAAAGCCTGTCGCAAGGCACCTTACCGCCGCCTTCTAACTCAGCCAATCCAACCGGGCAATGTCGGCTCTTCAATATATCGGCTGTCGGATTGATTGCCTTCAAGGTCTCCACAACGCCCCCGTGCTCATGTTCGCCGGCGTGCGTCAGGAGGAAACGCGTCGCCCGGCTCAACCCTGATAGCGGCTCTCGCAAGAGGCCGCGGGGAAGCAAATGGCCAAAGCCAAACGGAATCGAGCAATCGATGACAACAATGTCTTCGTCCCGAGCCAGGGCGACGTGCTGGAATCCATCATCCAGCAGAATGACGTCGGGGGCGAATTTCTCGATTGCGAAGCGGGCGCCCTTCACCCTTTTTCCACAAACAACCACGGGAACGCCCGGGAGCTTTCCGGCGATCAGATATGGTTCGTCGCCGGCTTCTTTGGGCGAAAGCAGGATAGTGTTCATGTCGGACACGGCGATCGGTTCATCGATAGGAGTCGTGCGACCATAGCCCCGGCTGAGCACAACAACGCTTCGGCCTTCTTCCAGGAATGCGCGCGCGAAATGGATGGTCGCCGGGGTTTTACCTGTGCCCCCGGCGGTGATGTTGCCGATGCTGACCACTTTCGCGTCGACCTTTTCCCGGCGCATGAGCCCAAGCGTGTATGCAGCCTGTCTCGTCTTCAATCCGGCAAGATAAGCGCCGGACAAAATCGAAAGGGCCGCGCGTGCCGAGGATGCTCCAATCCCCTTGGCGTCGCCTGATATCACGTGCATGTGTCGTGGTCGGTTCATGAGGTGAAGGGATCGGCCTTAAGCACGGCGGGTAAACCGTTTTCCTGAGATCTGTTGAGCTAATCCTTTTAGTTCCAGTGTCATCAGCGCACTCGCGGTGCGGGAAGCGGTCAAGTCGCATTCTTCCGCTATCTCATCGATATGCACGGGCGCCATAGAGAGATAATTGAAGACCTTCTTTTCGTCCTCCGACATAGGTATCTCGCTCTGCCGGGCGGCTTCGGGTTGGACCGGTTCGTTGACTCCAATGTCCCCGAGCGCTCCTTCGACCTCGCTTATAATATCATAAACGGTTTCGACAAGCTTGGCCCCGTCCTTTATGAGCTTGTGACAGCCCTCGCTGTATGGCGAATATACGTTGCCCGGAACAGCGAAAACCTCGCGACCCTGTTCGAGAGCCTGGGTGGCGGTTATCAACGCCCCGCTCTTACGCGGGGCCTCGACGACTAGCGTTCCGAGAGATATGCCGCTTATGATGCGATTGCGAAGGGGAAAGAAGCGAGGGTCGGGTTGGCATCCCATCGGGTATTCCGAGATGAGCGCGCCCGCCGAGGGAACCTGGTCGTAAATTTTCGAATTTGCTCGAGGATAGACCACGTCGACGCCGCATCCGAGCACCGCAATGGTGCGCCCGCCCGCGGCCAGCGCTCCCTTATGCGCCGCGGCGTCGATGCCATAAGCCAATCCGCTCGTGACCGTTACGCCTATACGCGCGAGGTCCCCGGCGAGTCTTCCGGCGACCATTTTCCCGTAATGGGTGGCCCTTCTCGATCCCACAATGCTGATCGACCTGCGGTCGGCAGGACTCAATGATCCTTTTACATAGAGGACCGGAGGTGGATCGTGGATGTGTTTCAGATGTTCGGGGTAGGAGGGGGAATCGAATGTTACAATATCGACATCGTGCTTTTCAATGAGATCGAGGGTTTTATCGAGTTCGGTTTTGCAGCCGAGGTGGACGGCCTCTGAGATCGCACGCCCTACATCCGGCACTTTCGCAAGCGCTGAGCGAGGAGCTTCCAGAACGCTTCTCACATTGCCGAAATGGTCGACCAGCCTGAAAAAAGTCTTCGGGCCGATTCCGGGAATCAGGCTTAGTTCCAGCCAATCGCGGGCGTCGTCCATATCTCCCAGGTGAGTATTGGCGGCCTGTGCCGGAGCGATATCAGATCAGGCCGCGCAGTCTCAATGACAGATCTTTCTTGCTTGAGGCGAATTCGAGTGCGATTTCTTCTGATATTTCCTCTGCTTCCCAGAGTTCATACAGGTGCTGGTCAAACGTCTGCATGCCGTAGGTATCCCGCCCCTCTTCCATCAAAGAAAGTATCTGTGAGCCGTCGACCTGCATACTAATTCGCTCCTTCACGAGCGTGGTGCCGATCAATACCTCGACGGCGGCGATTCTTCCGACCCCCGATTTTCGAGGGGCAAGTCGCTGTGAGACAACCGCCTTCAGGCAATTGGCGAACTGGTTTCGAACCTGCTGATGTTGTGAAGGGGGGAAGAAATCGGTGATTCGGTTGACGGTGTCGACCGCGTTCTGTGTGTGCAATGTTGATAGAACGAGGTGCCCGGTTTCCGCCGCTTGCATGGCGGCGAATACGGTTTCGTCATCTCGCATCTCACCGAGCATTATCACATCCGGATCCTGACGCACAACCGCACGCATGGCGTCAGGAAACGATTTTGTGTCGGTTCCAAGTTGACGTTGCGTGATCATCCCCTGCTTGTCGATGTGGACAAACTCGATCGGATCCTCGATCGTTACTATGTGTTTTGGGAAATGCGAATTTATATAGGCCAGCATTGCCGCGAGCGTGGTGGATTTCCCGCTGCCCGTCGGGCCGGTGACGATCACAAGGCCGCGCGGAGATTCGCATATTTCCTCGAGGATTATGGGCAGTGTCAGTTCTCGTATCGTGGGGATCTCGAACGGAATAAGCCTGAACACTATCCTGACATTC
>CAYZZY010000004.1:0-17057 GCA_964482745.1 uncultured bacterium | reverse complement strand
TTCTCGTATCGTGGGGATCTCGAACGGAATAAGCCTGAACACTATCCTGACATTCCCCAATTCCCTCGATATGTTTACACGAAATCTGGACAAATCCGATACCGCATAAGAAACATCCAGTTCGCGTCGCTCATAAAAAAGTTTCAGTTCTTCCTCGGTGAGGATTTCATTGATAACTTCCTCGATATCTTTTGTGGTCAAAGGCGAGTAATCCAGCCTTGCCAGCGCTCCATCGAACCGGATGACCGGAGGATTTCCGGCCTTGAAATGGATGTCGGATCCACACTGACCGACAACGGTATGTAACAATGCATGCAAATTCATGATCGATCCTCCTGTATATCCCGATTTATGCTATTCGGGTGGAAAGCAGAATTCATCATGCATTATGATTAGCAAGACGCATGCCATTCCTTTTCAAGCGCACGACACAGCTCGATTATCTCGGTCACGGTCTGTGCCTGGTTGATCTTTTTCCTTGTCATAGCGGCATTTTTCAGGCCTCTGATGTACCAGCCTGCATGCTTTCTCATCTTCATTGCCGCCCGCCGCTCGCCTTCATATCCGGCCAAAAGTGTGCAGTGCCAGGTGAGATTTTGCAGCCTTTCCTCCGGGGATGGCTCCGGGGGCAGCTCGCCGTGCCTGAGCAACGCGAGGGACCGGCTGATAATCCACGGATTGCCTCTTGCCCCGCGACCAACCATTACAAAATCGCAACGCGTTTCCTCCAGCATCTTTTTCGTATCTTCCGGGGTGCATACGTCTCCGCTCCCGATGACCGGCACGCTCACGGATTGTTTGGTCTCTGCGATCAGGCTCCAATCGGCCTTGCCCGTAAACCCCTGCGATTTTGTGCGAGGATGCAATGCGATCGCCGAAGCGCCTGCTTCCTCCATTTGAAGGGCCATTTCGGGCGCGTTTATCGAATGTGCGTCCCATCCGGCGCGCAATTTCACGGTCACAGGCCTGTCAGTCTCTCCCACAGCCGCCTTTACGATCTCCGCCGCAAGGTGTGGATCACGCATGAGAGACGCCCCTCCGGCGTGTCCCGCCACCTTGGGGACAGGGCAACCCATGTTGATATCCACAATGTCGATCGGGTGCTCATTGAGCACTCTGACGGCGCCGGCAATTACATCGGGATCAGCCGCAAAGATTTGCACGGCCACCGGTCTCTCGCCGGGATCGGTGACAAGGAGATCGAGCGTCCGTCGGTTTCCCAGGCAGAGCGCCTTTGCGCTCACCAACGGGATACAGACGAGCGCCGCCCCGAAAGATTTCGCCACCAGCCGCGATGCAATGTCGGTAATGCCGGCCATAGGCGCCAGCAGGACCGGGCCGGATATCTTTACACGGCCTATCCTCGTTTCAAGCTTTTCCATAGATCGGATGAAAGCGGAAGGTTGGGATCGGCGTTCAGCGTCATGTCCGCAACATATCCGGCGCGAAGCCTGAAATAGCCTGCCGAGGCGGTCATCGCGCCGTTGTCGAGGCACAATTCCGGCGGAGGCACAAAAGTCTCACATTCTGCCAGGTCTCTTATGGCCTCTCTGATACATCGGTTTGCCATAACGCCTCCGGCGAGCGCCAACCTGTCCAGACTGGTTTCGGCTACGGCACGGCGAGCCTTTTCCGCCAGCACGTCCGCAACCGAGGCTTGGAAACTTGCGGAAATGTCATTAACCTTTTCCGAAGCATTCCCGGTCTTTTTGAGATCGTTGAAGCAGTAAAGAACCGCCGTTTTCAGTCCGCTGAAGCTGAAGTCAAGGCCTGAATCGGCGAGCATCGGGCGGGGAAAAGAGAAAGCCTGTGGGTCTCCCTCGGCGGCACATCGTTCTATCGCCGGACCTCCAGGATAGTCGAGATCCAGAATCTTGGCCACTTTGTCGAACGCTTCGCCCGCTGCATCATCACGCGTGCGTCCCAGGATTCGATACTCCAATGGCGCCCGACATTCAATCAAGTCGGTGTGGCCGCCTGACGCTATGAGCGCGACAAAAGGAAAGCGGATGTCTGCATGCGAGATAATATTGGCATGGATGTGGCCCTCGATATGATGCACCGGCACAAGCGGCTTGCGTTCGACATATGCGAGCGATTTGGCGAAACTTATGCCCACGAGGAGCGAACCGACCAGACCGGGCCCCGCCGTTACGGCGACGGCATCGATGCAGCGGAGCGAACAACCTGCCTTCCGGAGCGCTGACTGAAGCAATGATGCAATAATCCTGAGATGCGCCCGAGAAGCGATCTCGGGGACCACTCCTCCGAAGATGGCGTGTAGCGGAATCTGGGATGCCACTTCATTGGCAAGTATTCTTATTCCGTCCTCGACAATTGCGATGCCGGTCTCGTCGCACGATGTCTCGATTCCAAGTACAAGCATGGTGTTGTTTCACTCGACAAGTTGAGACGCGAAGACAAGCTCGATGCCCCGTTCCTCAATGATCGGGAACATCTGCCGGAGGGCCTGGGTTGTTGTCGGATGAACGTGACAGATGCTGATAACGCTTCCCTTCCGTTCGGCTTCTTCCATCAACAGTTCGATTCGGCCGATGATATATTCGACTTCTTTTTCGTTATCGAGAAAGAATTCATTCTCAGCGGCTCGAAGCCCGAAGTTCTTGGCGGTTTCATAGGCAACGGACTCGGTAGTCGTTCGGCTGTCAACGAAATAAACGTCCTTTTCTGCCAGGTACCGCATCACGCGGGCCATGGCTTCCGGGTCGCGGGTCATTTTTGAACCCTGGTGATTGTTGACTCCGACGATATGTGGGAGGGACTCGAAATTTCTGTTCAGTATCCAGGAAAGCTCTTTTTCATTCATATCGGGCGTGATGAAGCCCGGGCTGCGCCTCAGGGCCTCACTACTCTCCATTGGCAGATGCATGATCACTTCATATCCCATGTCGTGAGCGACCTCGGCGATATGCCGTGAATACTTGAGCTGGGGGAGGATAGAAATGGTCATCGGACGCTGTAACTGCAGGAGTTCGAGAGCACGCTCGATGTCGTAGCCGGCGTCGTCCACGATTAATGCTATTTTGGGGCGATCCTCCTCCTGCTGCTCAGGTTGCTCGGTGTCTGCATGCCTCTCCTCTGACAGCTCGTCCGGCAGGGATGCCACCTGTTCCTGTCTCAGCAATATCTGGTAGATCGGGAGATCCTTGAAATAGACCGAAAATTGATACTCGGTGGAAGGAGAATTAAGGTTCCCAAAATCGTCAATTATGGTGAGGTTGGATACGTTCAAGCCGTCTTGCAGTTTCTTGCCCAGGACGTTTGGAAGTCTGGAATCATTGAGCGTGACAACGGTCTCGACCTGTTCCCATCTAAGCCTCCCGTGATGCTTGGTTACATAATTTTTCTGAACATCCAGCGAATACACGTTGGCGGCGGCCAGATTTGCCGACACGACGGCATCCACCTCTCCGGCAATGAGCGAGATATCTGCTCTGTGTCCGAGCATCAGGCGGACCAGTTGGTAGGTGCCCGCAAGGAGCGCGATAAGCGCCAGGATCAAAAGCGCCAAACGAGCTTTTTTGTCGAGGTTCACTTCGTGTAGGACCCTTCGCGGAAAAGAAATCTACTTGCCGGGCAGCCCGGCTTTATATCCAGTCGATTCGATACCTCAGACCGGCGATTTGGCTTTTTCACATCGGTTGCACTGCTGTGACGATCGGGAGTTTGGATGGGAACGCATCGTCACCGCCGTCCTTTGGCTTGAATAAAGGCTCGGTCCGCCCGTCATGTCTCGGGGCCATCCGGTCATCCATTTTTTCTCTGGCAGCAGCGGTTTGGCCAGGTCCACATGTCCTGCAAGCGTCTCTATTTCCTCTCCTTCAACCAGGATCTGTACCTTAACGATATCGAGAAAGTTTTCTGCCATCGTGTTCACGATTGAGTATACCGTCATCAATTCAGCCGTCGATCCCTTCGGGTGATTGGCCTGGAGTTCATGCGTGAAGTCCAATACGAGCGTGCTGTCGATTTTGTATGCATTGAGCAGGCGCGTGTCAGGAGGAATTGTCCGGAGAAGTGTTGCTGAGTGAGGGCCGGCGAGAAGCTCTGACATGATGGCTGTGGCATCGGCCGCTGTTCCGGCGCCAAGCAGAATCTGGCGTTTCTCGGGGACCAGCCTGGTGGCGTCTTCGTTCGAAAAGTAAAGTTTTGCCTCCTGCTCTCCCGATTTCCGCATTCCCGGAAGCGATAGGAATGAAGGGGCGTGCGCCGGATTGACCCCCAGCTCTCTCAGCAGCTTCAAGCCAAATCCCAGCAGCAACAACACCGCCAGTGCCCACGATAGGGCAAACACTATTTTAAGTGAGCGTGTTTTTGTCAAGGGCTTAATCCGCTGTTCAAAAGCCCGAGCCGAGTATCATGGCGCTCTCTGAAGGTTGCCACCGCAGCGGCGAGGGCTTCGGCACACCTGGTTTTGAAATCGGCTGTTTTCATATTCGCTTCCTCGATGCGATTTGAGATATAGCCGATTTCGACAAGGATTGACGGCATGGCTACGCTGGACAGAACAATAAATTTGCCCTGTCTGACGCCGCGGTTGCGCGTGTTGAGCCGCTTACCCAACTCCTCCTGGGCGATGAATGCAAACTCACTGCTCTGGGAGATGAATTCCGCGTACTGCAAGTCCCACAATATAGGCGTCAGGGAACCTGCTGCTCGACCGTCCGCTTCCCTCTCAAACTCCAATACGGCGTTTTCAAGGGTGGCAGTAGCCTCGGCATCGGGATCCATGGCGTCAGAAATATAGTACGCTTCAAATCCGCCGACCCTCGGGCTTGCATGTGCATTTGTGTGGATGCTCATAAATAGGTCGGCAGGCATGCCTTCTCTTGCATGATTCGCTATAGAGGTGCGCTCTTTTGGCGGTACGAAATAGTCCCCTGTGCGCGTCAGAGCGACCTTTACGCCGGGTGTCTTCTCGATTAATCGCTTCAGCCTGAGAGCGACCTCGAGTGTGACCTCTTTTTCGAGGAGCCCTCCCGGCCCGGCAGCTCCCTGATCTTTGCCTCCATGGCCGGGATCGATCACAATTGTCATGAAGGGCGCGCGTTTTTGTTGGACGGCGAACTCAATAGAGTCTGGCAATCCATTGGTCTGGGGCGGCAATACTTCGCCGTGAAAAATCTTGGCAACAATGGTAGGCGAGGCCGGCTCGATATCGATGACCACCCTGGGAGGATCGTCAAATCTCTGGATTTTGTACTTGATTCCCTCGCCAAGCGTTTTTACAACAAGCCTGGCCTCCATGCTCATCTGAATGGGCTCGATAAGGTCCACTATCCTGTCTCCCACCTTGATGACATCGGTTGCCTTGGTGAAACGACAGGATGGCAGTTTAACCGTCAGGGCCCTGGCGTCTTCAACACATTCCACCTCAATCTCTTCGGTGGTGCGCGTTCCCGAGACATTGAGGATCAGCCTGGTGAAACGAGGATAGGATATATAGCGGATGTTTTTGATCTGAATACTTTCAACAATTTCGGGACGATGGCGAAAAACAAGGTCTGCCGACTTGATTTCCGCCTCTGTCACTTCGCGGTCCAGCATGCGGGAAAGAAACTCCGCCGAGTCTGCCAACGCCATGGTTACGGTTCCCTCACTGGCGGTCACGGGCGAAGAGAGGGCCATCAGATAATCATCAACTAATAAGCGGTCACTTCCGATAAGGACTTCCGCACGGTGATCCCCGTTCTGGAACGAAATCTTCCATTCTGCCGGTTTCCAATGAGTGGTGACGCCGAAATGGCGAGCGCTCTCGGGCAACAGAACCCTCTCGATATTGTCGGCTTGCGGAAAGGAGTCGGCGAAACCAGGGATGGAGAAGGCCCAGAATAGCGCCACTATGGACAAAAAAGAAATCGCCCTCTTTTTCACCAAAAAAAATAGAACACAACTTTTTGCCCGTATCATTGCTTCCCCCGGCCTTCGGTCGGTTGCTTCAAAAAGGATATCGATTCGGTTCCTGCTATGGTGGAGGCGGGGGGAATCGAACCCCCGTCCAGCAATACCACCTCAGAGGCTTCTACATGCTTATCTCACGTTTTGATCTCACGACCGGCGCCTCCCGTGAGAAGGATTCACCGGTCGCCAGCCCGGTGGGTTTTGCGTCGGCGGGTCGGGCCCCCCGTAGACGCTATCCCGCTTTTCGACGGCCTTTCCCCGCTCGCGGGAGAAGCGGAGAGGGCCGGGCGGCCTTATTTAGGCAGCCATTGCGAACTGAGGTTCTGCAATTACATTATGTTCCCGTCCGTTTAACGAGTGATCGGGGAGCTCGGCATGCAACCTAAGAAGCGACCATTACTGTCGAACCCATTTCGCCCCCGCAGCCTGCTTTGTCGTTACATTCGCTGCTTCAGCGCTCGCTTCATCTCTATTTCCGCTTCCCTCCTCTTGATTGTCTCACGCTTATCATATTGTCTTTTCCCGCGAGCGAGCGCGAGTTGCAGCTTGACACGACCGCGGGAAAAATAAACCTTCAATGGAACAAGCGTTAAACCCTTCACCTCTGTCTTCCCGGTCAATCGCTTGATCTCATCCTTGTGCAAGAGTAATTTCCTGTCGCGCAACGGGTCGTGATTCTGAACATTTCCATGAGAGTATGGGCTTATGTGGGCGTTTACCAGAAAGACCTCCCCATTCTGAACCCGCGCATAACTGTCCATCAGATTCATGCGCCCCTCGCGAAGCGACTTTACCTCGGTTCCCGTCAGCACCATTCCTGCTTCGAGAGATTCGATAATCTCATAATTCTGCCGGGCCTTGCGGTTGAGTGTTATGATTTTCTCACCCATACTAGATCTCTATAAATATAGCACAAAAAAAGCTCCATTTCAAACGCATGGAAATGGAACGCCGTAACGTAAATGCTTGCGAGATAAAGTTTTGTGTTTTATCTCCCTGCTTCGGAACAATCTTCTGTCAGCCTCTCCTACCAGTTGACAAAGCTCAGCGCATACTCGTTAAGCCCTTTATCCTGGGACTCCGCCATAGCGACAAGCGTCCCGGAATACTTGACCAATCTTTTCATTATGGGATTTCTCTTGCTTGCAAGATATTCTGCGACGATAGGTGCTAGATGTTCGCTGCCGCAATTATAGTAGCTGATTTTCAGACTTTTGCGACCTGCCAGAAATTCCTGTTCAAGGGTACTCTCTAATTGCGAGCCGATGTCTTGCTCAAGTTCAACCAGGTTGCTGCCTCGCTGGAACTTTTCGCCGCGAATCGTCCAGCCGGTCGTCATACGATTTATCCTCATCTTATGACTGTGCAAAGGGTCGGCCTCGAGCACATCGATGATTCTGTCCTCGAATTCCCGCGATTGTGTCGTTATCTGTAACAGGATGTTTCCTTTCGAGAGGACAAGCGTCTTGGCGCCGTCCAGCGCGGTAAGCTTTGAGTAACCGACAACGAACCACTCCTCCGTCGGAAGCGTCATATAGTTTATTTTGGCCTGCATGTTGTCATAAATGAGCGTTTGACTGATGAGGGTTTTTAAAGGGAAACCGATTTTCAAGCGCGCTCCAAAAAGCTGCTGCTTCGACGCCCGGATTTCATTTGAAATCTCCATCCCATGAGGCAATTTCTCCGGTGTGAGCTTTATCCGGGAGATCGCATCTTCTTCAGTAGCGCAGGCCGTCCCGAAGAGGCAGTGCCCCATCAAGAGCACTATCGAAATAAAAAGGAGCATGTATTTACTCAATTCGAATCCTCTCCTGCGATCTCTTTCCTGCGCCGCTTTCCCGGCGGTTGAATCGTATGCCAGGGGCGCATCCCGGCGCCGGCTGATTGATCGCGCAAATATCTTTCCACACTGTTGCCAAAGGAACGCAGGGCCTGGCTCACTGTTCGTCCTTCGGCCAGCATGTTCGCCAGCCGGGTCACTCTTCTGTCTCCGCGCGCGAAGACGCACTGGAGCCTTGCCATGCGGGGGCTCTCCACTACCAGTCGCGTGTTGGCGATGCGTCCCAGACCTTCGCGCAACATCTTAATGCGTCTGGACAGCACTTCCATCTCCTCGAAGGGGACCGATTCCAGGGGCGTAAAGGGTTTCGGGACAAAAGGATTTACACTCAGCGTAAGCCTGCCCATCCTCCGGAGACTCTTTGCCGCCTGCCGCATTACTCGGTGTACGCGCGAGGCGACATCAACAATAGCTCCGACGTCCTCGTCTTCTTCACCGGGGAAACCTATCATATAATAAAGCCTGAAATTGAATATGTCATGTTCCAGGGCGCTTCCTATTACCTGAAGAAGTCTTTCTTGAGAGATTCTCTTGCCGATGTACGCCACGAGTTTCTCCGTCGCAACTTCCGGGGCAAGCGTGAGTGTCCGTTGCCCACTCGCCTTCATACCGGCGAAAAGGTCCTCGGTAATTGCGTCGGCCCTTACAGATGAGACTGAGAATCCGAGGCCTTTATTCAATAAGAAATCCAGCAACTGTTCCCTGTGCGGATAATCCGCAAGGTCTGACGTCACAAGCCCGATCCTTTTTGATAAATCCTTTCCTGCGATAATCTGCTCTTTTATGAAGTCCAGGGACCGGTTGCGCTTCATGTAAGTATAACATGCCGAGCAGAATCGACAGCCCCGGCCGCATCCCCGGCCAAGCTCGATCAGGAACATGTCTGCGAATTCTGTTTCCGGGGTTACTATGACCGAGCTGCAAGGATAGTTGTCCAGATCGTCAAGGACGCGGGCCGCTATGGGAAGACCGCTGCGGGTCTTGTCCTCCATCCCGGCGAGTTCTCCACTCTCTGAATACATCGGTTCGTAGAGCGACGGGACATACACCCCCTGGATCTCTGAAAGAAACCGCAGGGTGGTTTCCCTTCCCAGACGACGTTCTCGCGCTACGGAAAAAGCCTCGACAATCTCATTGATTACCTCTTCACCTTCGCCGATTACACAGGCGTCAAAACAGTCGGCCAGCGGCTCCGGATTAGAAAAAATGCACGGTCCCCCGGCAATAATCAATGGGTGGGATTCGTCCCTTTCGGCGCTGTGCAGGGGGATGCGGACAGCACTGAGCGCCCTGAGCACATTAGGATAATCGAGTTCGAATGAGATCGAAAACGCCAGAATGTGAAAACTGTCGAGGAGTGAACCACTCTCAAGCGAGCGCCCCGTCAGTGGTTCCTCGCAGAAACTGCGTTCGCAGATGCAGTCCTTCCGCAGATTGAGAATTGAATAGAGAGTATGGACTGCAAGGTTTGACATCCCCGTGTGGTACGTATTCGGGAAGATGAGACACGCCCTCAGGGGAGCGCTTTTTTTCAGTGAGGGTCCCCGTTCGGCTGACAGCCTGGCTTCTCGATATTTTCTTACGTCACGGATATTCTGTTCCATTTATCCCAAGCAAGGGCGCCGGCCCTCGGAGTGCCGGTTACACCGGATCATCTGATTCTGTCATAGTCGACGCTTGCCGGCATCCTTTGACCGCCTTTCCGGCGGATAAAGGTTGGGATTTCCAGATTTTCTTTGAACATACGAGCCTTGGTTCTTGCCGGCATGTCTTTCGTCTTCTTCCCGCCTTCGTGTCTGACAAAGGCCGGCGTGTTCGCGAGTTCCTCGACCGAAAACAGCTCCATCGGTTTTCCGGATTCAGCGCTTGCTTCCTCGGTCCGTTCCTCTTCCGTCTCGAATCCCGTTGCGATGACCGTGACCCTTACCTCCTTGGTGAATTCCGGATCGATGACTGCCCCAAATATAACATTCGCCTCGATGTCTGCAGCCCTCGATACAATGGTGGCCGCCTCGTTTACCTCATAGAGCGAAAGGTTTGTGCCTCCAACAATGTTAATAATGACGCCTTTTGCGCCACTCATGTCCGAATTCTCGAGCAGAGGCGAACTAATAGCTTTTTGCGCGGCCTCAACAGCCCGTCCTTCCCCCGAGGCGGACCCGACGCCCATAAGCGCAGAACCGGTATCCGACATGATCCGGCGTACATCGTTGAGATCAAGATTGATCAGGCCGGTCATGGTTATCAGGCCGGAGATGCATTCCACGCCCTGTTTCAGGATGTCATCAGCCATTCGAAATGCTTCAACTATCGTTGTATCCCGGTTGATTATCTCGACTTCGAGGAGCTTCTGATTGGGCACGACGATCAACGTATCCACATTCTTTCGTAACTCCATGATTCCCGTCTTGGCGTTGGCATGGCGAGGTTTCCCTTCGAAAGTAAACGGCCTTGTGACGATCGCAACCGTGAGCGCGCCCATGCTCTTGGCGATCTCCGCAATCACCGGGCCTGCTCCGGTGCCCGTGCCGCCGCCGAAGCCGGCCGTAACGAACACCATCTCCGCACCCTCGAGCGTTTCTCGAATCAGGTCTGCGTCTTCAAGCGCGGCCTGCCTTCCGGTGTCCGGATTGCCGCCGGAACCGCGCCCTTTTGTAAGCACCGCTCCGAGTTGCACCTTGGCGGGCGCTCTCGATCGCTCCAATGCCTGGGCATCGGTGTTCACGGCGATGAACTCGACTCCGGTCGTTTTGGCGTCTATCATGTGGTCCACCGCGTTACTGCCGCCTCCTCCGACTCCAATGACGACCAGACGCCCGCCGCCTGCGGATTCATCAATAAACTCGTAACTCATCTTCTCACCCCTTCCTCCAGATTTTTCTAAAGATTCGCTCGCATCCAGTTCTTGAATCGCCCAAGATATTTTCCAAATAATCGGAAGTCGCCGAATCCCCACCCGTCCGCTTTGCTGCGGCGAATCAGTCCGTACCGTGCCAGGCCTGTGACGGTTGAATAGATCGGATCGTCAAGCTTCTTGAACTCATCCAGGTTACTGACGTATCGAGGTCGGCCTACCCTTACCGGACACCCGTAAATTTCCTCGCAGGCTTCGGCAACACCGGGAAGAAGCGAGGCCCCGCCCGTGAGTACAACGCCGCCGGCGATTAATTCCGAATATCCGGTGAGTTGGGTTTCCATCTGAATCAGTCGTATCAGTTCGTCCATTCGAATCGCTATTATCTCTACCAGGTCGCGCAGCGGTATTTCGCGGTCACTTCTGTCTCCAACGCTTGGAACCGCGATGGTCTGGCCATTACTCACCATCGAGAGCAGTGCACACCCATGTTCTTTTTTTATTGTTTCCGCCTTCATATGGGGCGTGCGAAGGCCCACCGATATGTCTCGCGTGACGTGTTCGCCCCCAAGGCCGATAACTTCGCTGTGGCGGACGGATCCATTCTGGTAGATGACGATATCGGATGTCCCGCCACCAATGTCTATCATGGCCACACCAAGATCCTTTTCATCCTCGGTAAGCGTTGATTCGGCCGAGGCGAGCGGTTCCAGCACGACTCCTTCGACATCGAAGCCGGCGCGGTTGACGCTTTTCATCAGGTTCTGAACGGAGGTCACAGCTCCCGTAACGATGTGCACGTCCACCTCGAGCCGAACTCCCAACATTCCCACCGGATCGCGTACGCCGGCTTGCCCGTCGATCGTAAATCCATAGGGAAGCACATGGACAACCTCTCTATCGACGGGAATCGCCACTGCTTTCGCGGCTTCAATGGCGCGACGCATGTCATCCCGGGTTATCTCCCGGTCGCTTCTGCCTACGCCGGTCATTCCACGACTGTTCATACTCTTGATGTGCCCGCCCGAGATCCCGACGACGACAGAGGCGACATCGATGCCGGCCTGGCTCTCCGCCTCCTCGATCGCCTGCTGGATTGCCGAGATGGTCCGCTCAATATTCATGATGGAGCCTCTCCCCAGTCCTTCGGACCTGCTCTCGCCGCATCCAAGCACCTTGATGGTGTTGTCAGCGCCCGGTTCTCCGATAAGCACACAGATTTTGCTGGTGCAGATGTCGAGACCTACTATCGGAGTTTCTTTTGTCATATCCGCCCTTTCACCCGCCTTTCCGTTTTCTCCAGTATGCTTGCCAGCCGTCCTCCGCCTCGACTCAACTGTCCTCAAACTTTGCCGGTACGATGCCATTGAACCGCATATCTATCTTCTCCAGATTCGCGACCCGGAGATGCTCTTTTCCGTTGATGGCGCGAGACACCCTGGCCAGCCTCCAGAGTTTTCCCTTTATATCACCCGTGCCGATTACGATCTGCATTCCAGATGGTTCGGCGATCATCAGAATGTTCGAAGGATCGTCAATGTTTATTTCAGAGATGCAGATTTCTTCTGAAATATCCATAGTGTCCATGAGTTGAACGAGATTCAGAACCTCGGAAAAGCCCTTGATATTGACCGTGTCACCGGGAGTGAGCGAGCCAAGGGCTTTTGCGGTCACGATAGGTCCATCGATGTTTTTCAAGGGTTCATAGCGAGCGATTACTTTGCCCTCGTCATCCACGTAAAAAAGGTCCTCCGATCGCACAAGCGCAACAGGGGTGCGCTCGGTTACCTCGATGAAGATCCGATTGGGAAATTCTCGCCGGATTGTGGCATTGCGAATCCAGGGGATCTCTCTTATTGCGGCCACGGAATCAGCAAGACTGACGCTGATAAGACTCTCTCCCTCCACCATCCCGGAGTGGGCGATAATGTCACGGGCTGTCACGTGCATGTTGCCGCTCACGGCGACATGAGTGATGGAAAATCGGGGAGACGTGCGCAGGTAATCGATCACGTCTGCCGCCAGCAGCGTCAATACGACGGCGGTGAGCACGAGTTTGGCGGCTGAGACGCCGGCGCTTTGGAGCCTCTTTTTTCTCGCCACCATGATACGCTGCCGTCGCTTCACTCTCTGGCGCCTTTTCGGCGAGGTCGTGGCGGTCTGAATTATCCGTGTCTTCTCGCTCGAGAATCTGCCGACAAATATCCTTCTCGGATCCCCTCGCTTTAAGACCTCACGCAGCCTGTCCCAGATTATGAGCCGCTTTGTTTTCTTACCGGTCCCACGTCGCATGTGTTTCAATCCTGCCCTACGATCTCAACTTCCTCTTCCAACTCGATGCCCGTGGCTTCGCGGACGCGCTCCTTGATCTCATCGATGATGGCGAGCACGTCGCGGGCGGTGGCCGAGCCTTTGTTGAGAATAAAGTTGGCGTGAATGTCAGACACGATCGCATCTCCGCAAACGTGCCCTTTAAAACCCAACTCATCAATCATTGTTCCAGCCTTTCTGCCGGGCGGGTTTTTAAAAATGCATCCGGCGCTCTTGAGGCCGAGCGGCTGGTTTTCGGCCCTTTTTCTGCGATATTCCCTCATTCTCGCGTTGATTGCTTCAAGCGATTCAGTCGCCAGGTTGAATTCAGCCTCCAGAATCACTCCCAAAGAAGAGAAGTTGCTCTTTCTGTAGCCGAAGGTCACGTCATCCTTTCGAGCACTCTTGATTTTTCTCTCCTTGGGATCATAGATGATGGCGCTTCCGAGCATGTCGCATAGACTGCTCCCCCATGCGCCCGCGTTGGTCGAAAGTCCTCCTCCAACGCAGCCGGGTATTCCCGCGCAGAAGTCCAGACCCTTTAATCCATGATCGGCGGCACATTTTGTCAGAGCATTGAGCGACACGGCCGCGCCGGCCCTGATGCGGGTCCCATCGATATCCAGTTCCGTGCATGCAGCTTCCAGGCTTATCACCACTCCGTTGATTCCCGCATCACGCACCAGCAAGTTGGTGCCGCGTCCAATTATCATGTATGGAATCTTCTCTGTTTCGCACATATCGACCAGTGCACAAAGGTTCTCGCGACTTTCGGGCGCCGCCCATATCTCTGCCGGTCCGCCGATTCCAAACGATGTGTGCGCGGCCATGGGGTCATTTTCTTTTACCGTGCCCCGCACAAGGTTTCTGATCTCTTCGCGCACTGCTTTGTCCAGTCGGCTCATTACCCTGTTCGCGTGATTCTGCCAGCCGGACGTCGTCCTTGCTGGCCGGCTATGAGGTTTTCTCGTTGACCCGACGCGCGATGTCGTCGGCCACTTTGTATATGTCGCCGGCGCCGAGCACCAACACGATATCTCCCTCGCTCAGATCTTTTTCGATGGCTTCGGGAACGCTTGATTTGTCCTCAAAGAATTCAGCGTCGGGATGCCCGAGTTCACGCGCAAGTTTCACAATGTTCAGGCCGCTCACGCCGGGCATTGGCTCCTCTCGTGCCCTGTAGATCTCGGTGACAATCAGCTTGGAGGTCGAAAGCAGCGACTGCGCGAATTCCTTCGTGAAGAACTTTGTCCGGCTATAAAGATGCGGCTGAAATATCGCAATGACCCGTTTCGCCTGGAAATGCGAGATTGCGTCCAGCGTGGCGCTTATCTCAGTCGGATGATGCGCATAATCCTCGACGACAAGAATTCCACCGCTGTTCGCCTTGACCTGAAGCCTTCGCTCGACTCCTTCGTATTCGAGGAGCCCTTTGCAAATCTGGTCGAAGGTCATTCCAAGGCCCAATCCCACGCTGACCGCCGCAAGCGCGTTGAGAACGTTGTGTTTTCCCGCTGCTTTCACCTTTACGCGGCCCAGCGTTCCCGGAGGACCCAGATGTTTGTTCGAGTTCTTTACGAGAAAAGAAGTCTCCATGTGTTCGACGTCAAATCTTCCGTTCTTGCTGGTAAGCGGGGTTGTGTTAATTTCGACGGCCTCCAGATCAGCAGGATAGTTTATTGCGTAGGTGATCAGGGTGGAATGTATCTGTTCGAGGATGTCTCGGACGTTGGCGTCCTCCTTGTTCACGACCGAGAAACCATAGAACGGGATTCGATTCACGAAGTCGAGGAACGCGCGCTTTATCTCGTCGATCGTCCCATAATATTCAAGATGTTCGGCATCTATGCTTGTCACCACGGTGATTGTGGGGAACAATTTGAGAAATGATCCATCATGCTCATCTGCTTCGGCCACAAGAAAATCGCCTGTACCCCAGGAGACATTGCTTCCCTTGCGGTTCAGGATGCCGCCGATGATCGCCGTGGACTCTATGTCGGCCTTCGCCATTATTTCGGCTATCATAGAGGTGGTGGTCGTTTTCCCGTGTGTCCCCGCCACCGCCACGGCATTCGGCTTCAGGCGCATGAGGTCGGCCAGCATCTCGCTTCGAGGGATGACCGGAATCTTCGCCTCCCGTGCTGCGACAAGCTCGGGATTATCCTGTGCTATGGCCGCCGAGCGGACTACGATGCTGGCGCCTTCTATGTTCTTGGCCGAGTGTTCCATGGAACACTCGGCTCCGAGTTTCTCGAGCCGATTCGTGTTCGGACCCGCCTGGATGTCAGAGCCGGATACCTGGTAGCCGAGGTTAAGCAGGATTTCGGCAAGACCGCTCATGCCGATGCCGCCGATCCCGACGAAATGAACCTTTTGGATGGGCTTTATCACTTCGTATCTCCGTTGCTTGAAGCCTACTTGAAAACCAATTCAAAGAGTATGTTCACAATTTTTTCGGTGGCATCAGCCTTCCCGAAATCTTTGCTTCGGGAGCGCATCTGTTCCAACGATTCTTTGTCGGATGACAGCGAAGCGATTCTCCCGGCCAGCGCCTCGCCGGTAAGTTCATCGTTCATCATTATTTCTGCCGCTCCGACTTCCACGAGGGCGCGGGCATTGAGTTCCTGATGCCGGTCCGTCGCGAATGGATATGGTACCAGTATGGCCGGCAGCCCGACCGCGCATATCTCGGCCAGCGTGCTCGCCCCTGCGCGCGAGATCACCAGATCGGCGGCGGTATATGCGGTTACGATGTCGTCGATAAATTGAAAGACGGAGGCCGTAACACCCGCACGCTCGCATGCGTCGCTGACTTTCCGATAGTCTTCATTTCCGGTCATACATACGAATTGAACCTGCTGCGTGTCGAGGTGCGGCAGGGCCTCGATGAATGCGACGTTAAGCGAGTGCGCCCCGCGGCTTCCTCCCAGCAGAAGGACCGTGAATTTGTTCGGGCTCAAGCCGAGGATCCGCCGCGATTCATCCTTGCTTTTCGTTTCAAGCCGGTCCGGCAGGAAATCGGAGCGAATGGGATTGCCGACCGCGTGGACGGCGCATTTTGGGAAGAATCGCCGGCATCTCTCGAAATTGACGAGGACCGAATCGGCGAAGCGGGAACCCAGCCGATTCGCCCTGCCCGGGACACAGTTCTGTTCGTGAATCAGAATCGGAATTCGAAGAATGCGCGCGGCCATTATGGGAGGGAGGCTCACATAGCCACCCGTGCCAATGACAACCTGCGGGCGGAAACGAAAAAGGATTTCCAGCGACTGCAAAAGCCCGACAAGGGCCTTAAAGAGCGCCAGTGATTTCCTGAGCACGTTCCCCGCAGGCATCCCTTCCACAACGATCTGGCGGAACGGCAGCGTCGTCTCTGATGCCATTCGTTCCTCTATTGAACCGCGTTTCCCGATGTACATGAGTTGCAGGTGCGGATCTCGTTTTTTCAGTTCCTCGACGATTGCGAGCACGGGGAATACGTGCCCGCCTGTTCCGCCTCCCGCAAGCGCTACTTTCATGCATGCCTCTCCGTGAATCGAATATCCGGCTATGTCGTGCTCACTACCGGCATAGACTGTGACAGATCCGACTCCGCCGATGTGCGGGCAATATTCATAAGGATTCCCATTGCGATCATGTTGGATATAAGCGAACTGCCTCCATAGCTCACCAGCGGCAGCGTGATGCCTTTGGTCGGCAGTAAAGCAACCGCCACGGCCATGTTTATCAATGCCGTAAGGCAGACCATAAAGCTGATCCCGAGCGCGAGGAAAGAGGCCTTGCGATTCTTGGCCTTCAGGGCGATCAGCGTTCCGGTTATAGCCAGCGCCACAAAAATAAGATTGATGATGATTGTTCCCAGCAGCCCCATCTCTTCGCCTATGATGGAAAAGACGAAGTCGGTGTGGGCGGCGGGCAGGTAGAGATATTTTTGAAGGCCGCGGCCAGGGCCTGCTCCCAAAATGCCTCCGCTGCCAAGCGCGGCCATCGACTGAATGATCTGCCACCCTGCATTCTGGGCGTCCCGCCATGGATCGATGAACGTCAACAGCCTCTTAAGGCGGTACGGTTCGATGAGTATGAGCAACAGGAGCGATGCAAGCGCCAGTCCCGCCGTCGCGGCGATGTGCA
>CAYZZY010000003.1:0-33781 GCA_964482745.1 uncultured bacterium | reverse complement strand
GCGGATTCTTCAGCGCATGGGCGACAGGTTCAAGCTCTCTGCCATTAGATAAAGCGCTGAACCCAACTTATCAGTTTTTCCGGACCGAACGGTTTGCAAAGGAGCGCATCGGGTTTGAGGTCTTCCATCTCTCCCGGATAGGCGGTAGCAACTACTACAGGGATGTGCGGAAAGAATATCTTGACATATTTAGGAAGAGAGATGCCATCCAGGCAAGGCATTCTAATATCCGTCAGAACAAGATGTATTCTTCGCCTCCCAAGTATGCGAATCGCTTGCAGACCATCGGAGGCATGGAATAGCATATAGCCAACCTCTTCCAAGGTGCGAACCAGCTGGCGTCTCTGTATGAAGTCGTCCTCCACAACAAGTATCGTGCGGATGGACATGGTCACCACGCATTCATGGCGTCTTAGACGGGGCGCCGATAGAGAACGATCAGTTTGGCGGTTTCCTTCCGGAAAGCAAGGATGGCTGAAAAGGAGGATTCAGAAAGGCAATCGCTTGCATTCTAAGTATGTCATAAAGTGCGATATCAAGTAAGTGGGCGGGATTGTTGAACGACAAGGTGAAAAGAAAAAGAGGAGAGGATGCGGCCTTGGATCGCGTGGTTCACTTCATTTCATTGTCCATCAGGAGCTCCTGACGGGCAGCTCAATATCGATTATGGTTCCTTCATTGACTTTACTGTTGATTCTGAAGCTTCCATTGTGTGCCGTGATGATCTTTCTGCAGATGGGAATGCCCAGACCCGTACCCTGAGGCTTTGTAGTGACAAATGGCTCATGTATTCGTTCCAAATCCTTCTCCTCTATGCCATGCCCATTATCCGAGATTGTTAGCCGCAAAACCTTCCCGGTTTCAAGTTCGAAAAAGCGGGAGAGAATTCTGAGGTCTCCTCCGCCTGGCATCGCCTCTGTTGCATTTAGAATTAGGTTAGAAAGAACCCGAGTCATCTTGGCCCCGTCCAGGCGTATCTCCTTTTCTTCGTCCTCCAATTCGAGGTGAACTCTGATTTTGCCAAACCGGTGCCGAAGTGCGCTCAGAGCCTGATCTACAATATTACGAAGTGGCCAAGACGCATATTCTATGCTTACCGGCCTCGCATACTCCAACAACTCTCCAACAATGTTATTCAGAGTATCAACACCGTAGTCGATTTCTTCCAAGATCTCCGATTTCTTCTTGTCCGCAGACAGCTCCTTCCGGATCGCGCCTATACCCATCTGGATTGTTTGAAGCGGATTCCTGATGTCGTGTGCAACAACGGATACCATCTGGCCAATGGAAGCAAGGCTTTCGGATTGGCGAAGCTCTTCTATCTTCTTTTTAACCGCCACCTCCAGATTTTCAGAAAGAATGCGGTAGCGTCCTTCACTCTCTTTCAGCGATTGCTGTATGGACAACCGCTCTATGCCAGTTCCCAGTTGCATGGCCGCCGCTTCAAGTGTTTCGACAACCCACAAAGGAACCATATTCTCGCGAGTGTCAGCTATATGCATCAAGCCTAAAATGCTGTGGTTTACCCGAATCGGAATCAGAGCTACGGATTCGTACCCGACCTCGTTACATACATTGCGAGTTTTCCCCTTCTCTTCTTCAGGGACTGTGGCCAGGAAGCGGGTAGTGCCATTCATGTAAAATGAGCCACCTTTCGTATAGAAAGGAAGCTTCGAATCGACCTCACCTTTGATGACGTTAATGCACATGCATTCATCCAAATTGATGGAAAGAGGGCTTTCCGATTCGTAGAAACTCTCTGTGAAGCCGGTGTAAGACTCATAAGGGATGTTCCCTTCATAATCCAGTATACGAATGCCGACGGCTTCGCATCCGGTGAACCTCTTGACTTCATCCACGACTGCGTTGAGCAATGACTTCATCTCTGCGTGCCGATTAGTAATTTGAAGCAATCGATTCGATACCCGCAGCGCTTCTTCTGCCCTTTTGCGCTCAGTGATGTCTTCGATGGCAAGCAGGATCAGATCCTGGCCAATATCGCGAGAATAAATCTGGCGGGCGTTAAGCAGCATTGTCCTTCGACCGATATTCGGAAACTCCTGCTCAACGTCGAAGTCATGGAAATGAGTGTGCTCGGGAAGAATGTTTTCGAACAGGTTCCGGAGCATGGGAATATCCCATTGATGGTTCCCGATTTCATAGATCAGCCGGTTCTCAGTTTCTTCCTTCGAAACAGCAAAGGACTTATAGAAGAACCGATTCGCGGTGAGTATATGCAGGTCAGCATCGAGTACCAGGAGAGGCTGCCGCACCGTATTTATAATGCTTTCGGCATACGCCCGTGCCTCCTCCGCTGCCAGCCTGGAGGTCTTATTATTGGCCGACAGCTTTTCCAGATCTCGTAGGTGTGCGCGGAGATTCTCTAACTCAGCGAGGAGTTCGGCCTGGTTTTTTTTTGAGTCGGTCATTGTAAAACCCAGATAAATTGTCTTCGGAGGTGGTCCCAGATTTACCTTCTGAATAACTTTATATCAAATTTTACGAAATTTTACAAGTTTTTTTGGCATGAGCAATGGCTGGTTTTTTTCCAAAGGTATGGAGAATTTGAATAGGCTCCGGTGAAAAGAGAGTCAAACTTCTGTCTGGAAAGCCGGATATTCTTCAATTCAGCCTGCTACAACTTTCACCCACCCAACTTGTCAAGTCTAACGTTGGAAACGTGATGTGTATATCTTCATATCAGCGGCGCACCCATGCATAGTGAAGGTTTCGCCAAATTATTCTTCACTCATGAAAAGTCAAGAATTTCATCACCAAGTTACACTCTCAATCTTTGGATTCGCGAAATCGCATTTTGGGCAAGCTTGCGGGAGTCATATTTTAGGCGCTCTATCGGAACAAATGATTCATCCATATGCTGTTGTCAGACCGGCCTCTTGACAATCCATGCTGTCAGACCTTATTATTCAGATACTGAGAGGACCGTCCCGCCTCATTGCCGGACCATAAACCCCGAGCACGCATTCTGGCGCCGCAGCACAAGGGCCCGGCACAGGCGGTTGCCATTCTTGAATCAAAGGAGGAAACAGAAAAAATGCTCAAACAGATACATCATACGGGTCTGAGTGTCACCGATATGGAGAGATCGCTCGGGCTTTATTGCGACATTCTCGGGATGGAGGTCGCGTTTGATCTCACCGTTGAAGATGTTCCTGAGTTTGGAACCATCATCGGGCTGCCGGGAGTGCACGAGCGAATCGCCATGCTCCGCCTGAACAATTGCCACATCGAACTGTTCCAGTTCTTCAAACCGAAAGGGAAGAAAATCGAACGCAGGCAATGTGATATCGGCTACATGCATGTGGCGTTTGTGGTCGACGAGCTTGACGAACTCTGCAAAAAACTGACAGCACAGGGGATAGAATTCTATTCAAAGGCAGAGGATCTGGGGACGTATAAAGTGGTCTTTTTTAAGGGATTCGATGGCGAGACAATCGAATTGATGATGCCAATGGCGAAGTGATTTTGAAGAAACACGGAGGTTTTCATGCAGTTGACGGAACAGCAAAAGCGCATGCTGGAGGGGGAAGACGGCCCCATCATCGGCATGGCGATGAATTACCTGGTGAGATACGGGGAGGCGATGGACGCCGAAAAGCTTATCCCTGTCAAGAACGTGCACGCCATATTCACCATTCCGATGGAAGGACAGGCCGAAGAGGTCGTCGAGACACTGAAAATGTTTGGCCAGTCGCGGGTAAAGGCGCCAACGACCACACATGTCGGCTTTATCGATTTCAAGAAATGGCGTGAATTCGGAATCGATGAGAGGCGCTACGAGCTTCAGGCGTCGCTTGTTCCGGTGGCCGCGCAGGCGGGACTTCAGCTCACATGGACGTGCGCGCCGGAAATCGTAGGGAACGCCCCTCTGAAAGGCCAGACGTGCGCCTGGACGGAATCCGCCGCCATCTCGTACGCCAACGGCATCCTCGGCGCGCGCACGAATCGCGAGGGCGCTGAGGCGGCCTTGCCCGCCGCGATGACAGGGGTCATCCCCTATTTCGGCAATCATATAACGGAAAACCGGCGCGGCACTATTCTCATTGATGTCGAAGCCGATCTTGAGAACCTGTCCGACTGGGGTACCCTTGGCTATTACGGAGGCGACCTGGCCGGATTGGGAGTACCCGTATTCAAAAACTGCAAAATCCCCAGCCTCGAGGAGGCAAAAGGGATGTGCGCCGCCCTTGCCACCGAAGGAGGCGTCGGCATGTTCCATATTGTAGGAATCACGCCCGAAGCGCCATCGGAAGAGGCGGCATTCCAGGGCGACCGGCCGATAAGCCGCCACACGTTCACCAATAAAGATAAAGAGGCGGTATACAAGCGCCTCAACATCTGCTCATCGCCTGACGTTGACATTGTCATGCTTGGTTGTCCGCATGCCACCCTCACCGAGATTGTCGAAGTCGCTCATCTCCTCGAGGGAAAGCGCATTTCCGAGAACACAAAATTGTGGATTGCCACAACAGACTCGATCCGTTCCTACGCCGAGAAGCTCGGCTATGACAAGATGATTTCCGATGCAGGCGGGAGCATTATGGCCGACACCTGCCCGTGTATCAGCCAGATAGAAATGGCGCGGAACAAGCAATACATGACGAACTCGGTCAAGCAGGCATACTACTCTCCGGGCCAACTGGGAGCCAAAGTCCATTTCGCGAACACGAAGGATTGCGTTGAGGCGGCTATCCGGGGGAAAAGAGGAGCTTGAACCATGGCAGACACTATCACGATAAAGGGGAGAAAAGTCGTCGGGGGAAAAGCAGAGGGAGAAGCCCTCATAGCCGACGAGCGCGTATCGTTCTGGGGAGGCACTGACCCCACCAAGGGCATCGTGCACGAGGTCGGCAACAAATTCGAGGGCAAGAGCTTCGCGGGAAAAGTATTCATCTTTCGTTTTACAAAAGGATCGTCGGGAACGTCCGGCTACATAAACATCGCCAGCAGGCTGGGGGTCGCGCCGGCCGCGATTATAAACACCGAACTCGACTGTCTCTGCGTGCTCGGCTGTGCCATCTCCGACATCCCGATGATGACCGATCTGGATCAAGACCCCTTCAAGACGATAGAAGACGGCGACTGGATAAAGCTCGACGCGGACGAAGGTATCATCGAGGTTACAAAGAAGTCACAGCCATGAGAGTGCATCTCTGAACTACTTGCCTTTAATTTCTTGAACTTTTTGTCGTTTTTCTTAGAATGATGCTTGCATAACTCATTGTCCTGAAATGGATTCCCGCTTTCGCAGGAATGACAGAGAGTTATGCCTTCATTCGTGTGATTCGGCTTTGATTCGTGTCATTCGTGATCCAAAGCTTCTTGCTTTTTGATTGCGGCTATGCCGCGCCGAGGACATCCCGGCCTTTTGATGTTCCTTTCGCGGAGAAAAAACGGAGAACGAAATGGAGTTTTTTTTCAATCCTGACAGCGTCGCTATTGTGGGCGCATCGCGGAATCCCATGAAATTCGGCAGCATCATACTGAGCAACCTGATCAACATGGAATACGCAGGCAGGATCTTTCCCGTCAATCCCAGGGGAGAAGACATCGCAGGCATTAAGACCTATACATCCGTCAAGGAGATTCCCTCGGATGTTGACCTGGTCATCTTTGCGATTCCGGCGGCAGGCGCACTCGGCGTGATGAAGGATTGCGCCGAGAAACGTGTCAAGGGAGTCGTCATTATCTCGTCTGGTTTCAAGGAGGCGGGCGAAGAAGGGGCACGAAACCAACGCAGACTTGTGGAAATGGCGCGAGACGCGGGTATCCGAATTATCGGCCCAAACACGACAGGAATCTTAAACCCTCATGAGAACTTTACGACCACCTTTGTGCCGCTGAGGGATATTCGGAAAGGCTCGGTCGCCTTCATCGCGCAGACGGGTATGTTTGCCGGAATGCTACTGGAATGGATACTTTCATCAGAATGTTTCGGCATCAGCAAGGTCGCCGGCCTTGGCAATAAGTGTGATATCAATGACGCCGACGTGTTGGAGTATCTTGCCGAAGATAACCATACGAGCGTCATCATGATGTACATGGAGTCAATCGGGGATGGAAGACGCTTCATGGAAGCGGCCAAGGCTACAACCCGACTGAAACCGATTGTGGCGCTGAAGGCCGGTCGAACCGACGCCGGCGCTGCAGCGGCCATGTCACATACCGGATCGCTCGCCGGCAACGACAGCGTTACCGCGGGCGCATTCAAGCAAGTCGGCATCCTGCGTGTCAAGACGTTCCAGAGACTTATAGACTTTGCGAAGCTGTTCGCATATCAGCCTGTGGCGCGGGGCAATCGACTTGCCATTGTTTCGCTGTCCGGGGGCGCCGGCGTGATGTCGACCGACGCTGCCGTTGAAGCGGGTTTTCAACTCGCCTCTTTTCCTCGGGAATCTTTGGCCGAAATTCAGAAGCACTACCCCGAATGGGCCACAATCAGGCATCCTTTTGATATAGAGCCGCTGACGGAAACCGTCGGTTTTCAGCCCGCATTCGAGATGACGACACGCTGTGCACTGAAAAACCCCGACACCGATGCCTGCCTCGTCGTGACGTGGACGCCGTTTCCGGAAACCGGCTTCTCCTTCGACTTTATACACGACCTGCAGGTCGAATACCCGGATAAGCCGGTCGTATTCTGCTCGATCGGGTACAAAGATAACTATGAGATCCTGTTTCAGCGGCTGGAATCCCTGCAAATCCCCGTCTACTCCAGCTTTACGCGATCGATCGACGCCCTGGCCGCATCGGTCGAATATGGCAGCTATCTCAAGAGTATCGGCGCAACATGGCCCAAACATGTCTGGGAACCGCAAGGCGGGAACGGCGACAAACAAATGCCGCCCAAAAAGGGTGCTCTACAGGAGCATCGAGCGCCGAAACCGGAAAAAGGCAATAAGAAAGGAACGGACAAATTAAAGATATTCTTTGACGGCGCGTCAAAGGGCAATCCCGGCCCGGCCGCAATAGGGGCCGTGCTCAGCGAACCGTCGGGTAAGACCATCCTTAAATTGAGCGAGCGCATCGGGAGAGCCACAAACAATGTTGCGGAATACACGGCCCTTATCCGATCCCTCGAAGAAGCGAAAAGACTCGGGGCCACTCGTGTGCAGTGCTTCTCCGACAGCGAATTGCTCGTCCGCCAGATGACCGGTGTGTACCGGGTAAAAAGCACGTCGCTCATGCCACTCGTTCAGAAGGCGCAGTCACTGCGACGCGAATTCAAGGACTTTTCCATCCAACACGTCGGCCGATCCCATAATCAGCGAGCCGACAAGCTTGCCTCAGATGCTCTGAAATAAGATTGACACCCTACATAGTCTTACCTGGAAAATTCCAGCCACACTATATTGTAAGAAAACGGCTGCAAAGTCGAAGCCTCCGGTGCAATGCCTCTCTTTTCCGCAATAATTAGATTGCACCCATGCATAGTCACCATTGCACACAGAAGCCCATGGAAATCAATGATTTCTGAAGTTCGAGGTCACGGCGACACCCATCAGAAAGCTACCGGCTTTCATAAAGCACGACACCGCCGCCCATGGCAAACTTCCTAACCTTTTTGTTTTCAATAGGATATGCATTCCCGCATCCTTCCCGAACGACTGGCATGCTTCTTGTTATACTTTGGAACCAGTGAAATTGTTATGGGATTTGGATCTACAATGTATGAACATATCGGTCGTCGTCAGGGAGTTTTTGGGGATTTCTGACCGATGGGAGTATAGACATGGATGCTAATTATGCCCTTTCATTTGCCATCGTGCTGAGCTTGTTCTCGATGTCTGTAATCGTGGGCGCCGCCCTTATGGGCGCCTACAAATTCATGAAAAACGTCGGCCTCTTCAGAGGACATTATTACTACTAGTTCCGAAGGCGTGTCCACAGCCTTGTTCGATTGCTTCGGCGGTGCGAACTGTACCATGTGGGAGAGTGAGGCGTTTGCATGACTGCGACGACGGAATCGGTGTCAAGCGGGAGATTTAAATCCCCCGCTTTTTCTTTTGTCCGCGGGCCGGTCGGCTGTCTTCTGGTTCATGGATTCGGTGATACGGCGGCGCTGATGGAGCCGATGGGAACATATCTCGGGAATAAAGGCATCAGCACCAAAGGTATCACCCTTCCGGGACACGGGACATCGTTGAACGACTTCGCCGGCATCTCCGGCCAGAAACTTCTCGGCATGGTCGAGAAGGAATATACAGAGCTTAAGGAGAAATGCGATTCGGTTATCGTGGCCGGATTCAGCATGGGCGGGCTTTTGGCCCTGCAACTGGCCACTTTGCGCGATATTGAAGGGCTCGTTACGATATGCGCGCCGGTCTTTCCTCGTGGCGGTCGTCTGGGCGAGAAAGCCATGAAGACGATGGCCAAACTGGGCGCAAGAGTTGGCGCGCGTTTCCCGAAATTCGGGATGACAAGCCTCTCCGACAAGACGCTCTCAGAGTACATGGTGGGCTACCACAGCTATCCGTCACAAAGCGTGATTCGCCTTGTCGAGTTGATGGAAGCAACCCGGATGGTGATCAAGCGCGTGAAGGCGCCTATCCTTGTTGTACAGTCCCGCCATGATGATGTTATCTGGAAAAAAAGCGGAAAACACATCTTTGATACCGTCGGGAGCAAAGAAAAAAGACTCGTCAACCTCACACAAAGTCGCCATAAGGCCCCTATTGACAAGGATCGCCACATCCTGTTCGAAGAGGTAAGCAGATTCTGCGTGGCGTCCGCCAGGCAATCGTCGCCCTGACCGGCCTCGACCTTGATGAATTCGGCCGAACGAGTAGCAGCCGCTATCGCCCTGAAGGAACCCGATAGAGTACCGGTCTCACCGTTCGCCATCTACCATGTCGCCGCAATCGCTGATATCCCCATCCGGGACTTCGTGTGGAATGTCGACGCATGCCACAGGGCTTTCCTCGAAGCCTACAATTACTATGATGGCCTTTTTGATGTGATGAATCTGACACCAATGCGGTTTGCCTTTTCCTCCCCTTTTCCGATCCTTTATAGCGCACTCTATTATGATTGGCGGTTTTTCGACGCCGAGATGCCCCAGATTATGGAATCCTCGCAGGCCGGTCCGGATGTATACGACTCTGTCCTCCGATATGGTTTTTCATTCATGCGCACATACAAGAGGATCGGGAGGTGGGAAGTCCTGAAAACGATGAGCTGGCGCCTGCTCAGACACCTCCGCTGGATGAAATACTGGAAGGAGAACCATGATGTGATGCCATGGCAGGAGGCAATCTCATATCTGCCGGCCGAACTGATGCTCTTCTATAGAGGCGCCCACGGCTTCACCGACCTGATAGACACCCCGGAAAAACTGGTCGAAATAAACGAGAAATATAACAAGGCTATCATAAGGAACACACTTCGGCTTGCGAAACGGTTGGGAGCCGGGAACATCTGCATTCCCTGCCTGAAATTCTCAAGTTCAATGGTTTCTCCGCACATGTTCGAAAAGTTCGCATGGCCATGGCTTAAGGAACAGGCCATGGCATATTCGAAGGCAGGGTATCTCGTCATTCTTCATCTGGACGGCAATTGGGATCCCCTTCTCGAATATTTCACCGACCTCCCCGCCGGCTCGGCGGTCGTGGAACTCGATGTTTCGGACATGCGCCATGCAAAACGGGTACTGTCCGATAGACTCTGTATCAAGGGCAACGTCGATCCCGTACTCCTGGCATTCGGAGGGCGGGAAGAGGTTGAGGAGGCGTGCAAGCGTCTCATCGATGACTGTGCGCCGGGTGGCGGTTTTATACTCAGTTCGGGATGTGAGGCGCCGCCCAACTCCAAACCTGAGAACATTCGCGCCATGTTACGGTGTGCCCTCGAATACGGAAAGTATTGAGCCTGTTCCCTATCCGCCTCTTTGGAAAAACCGATACACCTATGCTATAATGACGCGTGATGAATAACCTTACTCTGCCTTGTGTTCAAGGGGTTATCTTTTAGCTTTTTCCTTATGTCCCATGCGAGCCTACATCGCACCCTCACCGAAAAGCAGCGCGGCATTTTTTCATCGATCCCCGCTGCTTCAGCAAGTGTTCCTCTCCTAAGCGCGCTCCAGGAAGCGGTCTTCTCGTCTTTGGTGTCGACGCTCGGCGACAAGGGGGACGTGTCTACGGAAGACCGGTTGGGGGCGGCTGCAGACAACGCCGCAAACGCCCACAGCTTCGTCGAACAGATTACCGCCCTTGATGATCTCGAAAAGGCTGTCCTTGAATCATTGAGGAACGATCATACCGATGAGAATCTCACAGGGGAGTTATTGCAGACCGCCAACTTCTTCTGTGAGGTGAGGGGGATCATAGCCGGCGCTTATTCTTCGGATCGCTCAACATCCAGGGCCGGCGGCGCGGGCGACAACATTCACATACCTGAAAGACCCGGGTCGATCCATCTTTTCGATGAGGTCATGCACAAGATACTGGATCCGTCCATCGGTCCAACGAATGTCCTCAGGATGATATGCGAAAGTGTGCTGGAGGTTACCACAGCCGACATGGTGGCCATATTCATGATGGACAGGGCAACCAATACGTTTCATCTCCGGCACGTAATGGCCGGCGATGCCTTTAAAACACTGGACAAAGAGAAAGCCTCGGACCTGTTGGGCACGTTCAAAGTCTCTCCACAAAAGAAAGAAGGGATCAGCGGTCTGTTTGAGATAGCCCTGGCAGAAAAACGACCGATCTTCAGCGCTGATATAGAACACGATTCCCGTGTTAACATGCCGGACTTACTGTCGAAGATAGGCATCAAGGCGATGCTTCTCGTCCCGATGTTCGAATCCGGCAGGCCATTTGGCTTCATGTCGGTGGCCCTTGCAGCGAAGCAAACATTCTCACCGGAAGAGGTCGAGAGCTTGAGTCTTTTTGCCAATCAGGCCGCAGTCGCATGGCGAAACGCTGAACTCCTTGGCGAACTTCGTGCATCGGAAAAGAAATACCGGGACCTGATCGAGAACGCAATAGATATCATCTTTATCGTCGACCTTGAAGGGCGCTTTGTATCGATAAACAAAAGGGCCGAAGAAATCACCGGTTACAAGGTGGAGGATTTGGTTGGCCGTCCCTTTTCGGAACTCATAAGCCCTGAGGATCTGCCTGTAATAATGGAAGGCTGGACAGGCGGGCTAAAAGGTGGAACCAACATAATGCCCGTAAGAATAGAGGATGCCAGGGGCGAAGTGATTCATCTTGAAGTCAACAGTTCCATGATTGAGGAAGACGGCGAATTGAAGGGCCTTATGGCTATCGCGCGCGACGTAACCCTGGAGACCAAGCGCGAAGAGGAATTCCAGCAACTGCACGCATCGGTTCTTGAGGCGAATCGAAAGCTTGAGGATTCGATGGCAAAGCTCAGAGCGACACAGGCAAAACTGATCCAGACCGAAAAGCTTTCCGCGATGAGCGGACTCATATCGGGCATCGCACACGAGCTTAACAATCCCCTGACGGGCATCATCGGATATGCCCAACTCCTGCTTGAGACAACCCAGGACCCCGAGTCTCGACCCGATTTGGAAAAAATCGGGCGTGAGGCGCTTCGCTGCAAAAAAATCGTTCAGAACCTATTGGGCTTTTCTCGCCATCACAAACCACAACAAGAGCTGGTGGACGTCAACGCTGTTGTTCGGAGCGTCCTCGAGTTGAAAGAGCACTCTGCGAACTCGGGCGATATCCGACATGTCACCCGCCTGGCGCAAGACCCGCCGCAAGTCATGGGGGACTTCCGCCAACTGCAGGAAGTTCTTATGAACATTCTCAACAATGCCCATCTTGCCCTTGCATCAGGCAACGGGGGCGGCACTATCGAGATGACGACCGAGACAGATGAATATGACGGCTGCGTCCGCATATGCATCTCGGATGACGGACCCGGCATCTTGCCTGAGAACCTGCCCAGAATCTTCGATCCTTTTTTTACCACAAGAGAGACCGGACAAGGAACCGGCCTCGGCCTCAGCCTTGCATACGGAATCGTTCAGAGACATGGGGGACAGATCTCGGCCGAGAGTATACCGCATCAAGAAACGACATTGAAGATTCAACTCCCGCTCGCGCGGGGCCGGGCGGAATCAGTTGAAACCGAACTCCCGGGAACGCAGCAGTCACGCTCTCGTTCACAGGCAATCCGCGCCCTGGTCGTCGATGACGAAGAAGTGATCCTCGACCTGCTGACGGACATCCTGGCACAGATGGGGCTGAGCGCAGAGAGAGCCTGCAACGGTACGGAAGCGCTCCAGAAGATCGCTGCCTCCCGATTCAATGTTATCATCTGCGATATGAAAATGCCGGGAATGGACGGAAGGACGCTGTACAGGGCAATCCAGGAAAAGGACCCGGAGCTTTCAAAAAAAATGATTTTCTCGACGGGGGATACACTTAGCGAAGAGTTCAGGAGCTTCTGCGCCACCACGGACTGCACAATCATAGAAAAACCATTCCTGATAGAGGACATCAAGAAGGCGATTGAGGCGCTGGACAAACCATAGGCCAAACAGGAAACCTACAATGGCAAAGCCCACAAAAGAACGCCGACAGCACCCCCGCGCAAAGGGAGTTCCCGGTCTGACGGTAGGCGCCGGATCGGAGGTGTCGAACGTTCAGGTCGAGGACCTGAGTCTGTCCGGTCTATGCTTCAGAACGAGTCGGCCCATTGAGTACATGACTCGCCTGGCGATGACCCTTGTTCTTTCTCCCCGTCATTCTCCCTCCGATCGATCGAGTGACCCGGTCAGTGTACAGTGTGAAGGGACGGTTGTAAGATGCGATCCTTTCCACAAGGACAATGGAACTCAATATGAGATTGCCGTCTTTTTTACGGATTTGGACGAAACAGCGGAGGAGGCTATCGGGAAGTATGTCAGCACACATGGATAAAACCGGTCCGCCCGGAGCCGGCCGGTTGAGGTTACATTGCCTTGCGACCGCCATTTTCCTCTTGGTTGTCATCACTTTTCTGAGCCTGCCGGTATCAGCCGACGAGATATACTTCAAGAGCGGCCATTCGAGCACCGCCGTCGTCCTCAACGAGACCGACACCTCAATCACGTTCAGGACAGAGTTGGGAATGCTTACGCTGGGGCTCGACAAAATCGATTTCGTGGACAAGGCTACACCGGAGGAGAACCAGGCGCTCCGCAGGAAGTGGAGGGAAGATGAACTTAAGAAGAAGGAATCGATGGAGGCCAAAAAAGAGGCGCTCAGACGATTCGAAGAGGAACAGATAGCCCGGGGGCTGGTGAAGTTCGAAGATAATTGGATGACGCCGGAACAAAGGCAGGAGATACTCGATCTGAGAGAACGCGCGTGGCGCCACCGTCGCGCCTTCGAAGAAGAACAAAAGGGCAAAGGCCTCCAAAAGTTCCAGCACCTATGGGTAACCGCCGAAACGGCAAAGGAACTCTCGGACATGGAGAAGGAGATAGAGAGCCTCCTGGCCGATATCGCCAATCAGGAAAAAGCCGTGGAATCACTCCGCGAAGCCATGAGCAATGCACCCTCTTTGGAAGATGCCGACGGCTTCAGGGACCGTATAGAGACCACCGGCACGATAGTCGCCGAGAAAAACGAAGAGCTGGAAAGGCTTTTTCAGAGAGCAGATGCTATCGAGGCAAAGAGTATTCGATACGTGCCTCCCGATGAATTCCTTGATGTTCTGCTCCCGGAAGCTATCGAAGCCGAATAGGAACATTCAATTCTGTCGACGGAAGAATATATGATCGGAAAAGAGACAGGGAATTATAGAATCCTCAAGGAACTCGGCAAGGGAGGGATGGGAGTTGTCTACAAAGCCAACCAGATCTCTCTCGGGCGCATGGTCGCAATGAAGGTGCTTCCCCAGCACCTGACAACGAATCCTTCCTTCATTAAGCGGTTTAAAAACGAAGCCCGTGCCATCGCAAAACTCAACCATCCCAATATCGTCCAGATATTCGATGTCGGCCAGGACGACGGAACACACTACTACACGATGGAATTCATCGAGGGCCCGCCGCTCGACGAAATCATCTACAGGGATGGGCGTCTTCCGCTCGACAGGGCAATAAACATTATTCTCCAGGTGGCCGGCGCGCTTCAATATGCCCATGGGCAGGGCATCGTGCACCGTGACATTAAACCCAGCAATATTATGATTGACAAATCAGGCCGAATAAAAGTCACGGACTTCGGCCTTGCCCTTCAGCAAAAGACCACAAGACTTACAATAGACGGCGGCATTGTCGGAACGCCCGAATACATGTCTCCGGAACAGGCTGTGGGCCAGACAGCGACCGCACAGAGCGACATCTATTCGCTCGGCATCGTTTTCTATGAACTCCTCACCGGGAAAGTCCCTTTTGAGGCTGACTCCCCATTGATGTTGCTGAACAAGATACGGGACTCCGAGCCCCAGTGGCCGTGTTCGATCAATCCTGATATTCCGGCAGGCATCGAGAAGGTCATCCGCAACATGATGTCGAAGAAACCCCAGGATCGTTACCAGAGTTGTCAGGAACTCATTCAAGACATCAAGCGATTTAAACTGGGCCAGCCGATTTCGGCGCCTGCGAAACGATCGACGGCTTTTCGGCTGATGACGGTGGGCGCGGCCGCAGTCGCCCTCTTAGTACTTATTACCGCAGGCAGAGATTTTATCATCGACCTGTTTGGTTGCGGGGGAAAGCCGCCTCCAATCGACAGATTTCTTGCGCTGAACATGGCCCTTGTTGCGTTGCCCGCAGACCCTCATTTCGCTGAACCCGCCGGTCTCGTGGATTTGGCGCTGCCGTCGCCATCTCCCATGCCGCTACCGGACTCATGTGAAGAGAAGCTTCTCAGGATCGACAAGAAACTCGCCTTGCTTGAAAAGAGGTCGAAGGAGATTCGACCGTCAGATATGTGGCCGGATCGGCTGGTGCTCAAAAGCAGGGAAACCCTGCTCTGCGACATTCAAAGCGAGAAATTGGAGAGGATTCACATTAAAGGGGAATCGGGGGGAACCGCAAAAATCTGGCGCAACACAATCAAGCTGACATTGTATGCAACTCCCGAGGAAAAAAAAAGGGCCAGAATCCTGCGTGCCGAAAAGGACGAACTCAATAACACAAGACATATGATCAAAGAGGATCGCGCCGGAATCGAAAGAGAATGTGAAGAGAAGCAGGCGCCCGAACCGGAAGATGCTGTCGAAGAGGTTTTTGTGCCTCTGGAGAACGCGCTTATCTCCGACGCGATAGAAAATATTCTCGGCCCGGAGCTTTCAGAAGAAATCAGCAATGTGGAGAATGCGTTACAAAACCCTTAACCGGCCGTTTTGACGAAGAGACCTGAATATCCAATGGAATCAATGAATGCGCTCAGAGAAGAAGAAAGAAAAATGAGACGATTGAGGCTCATCGTGGATTTCACTGCCATGGCGCTGGCACAGGAAAAAATGAACATCAATGAAGCGCTCGATCTGATGAACGCCACCAAGCGAACCGTGCTGCGCCTTTTTCCTGACAAGGATAATACATACGACATTATTTACGGAAGACGATTTGCAGGAATCCTAAAGGAGCGCCTGGCATCCGCCGACCGAGAGGAGAACCGCAACGAGAGAATAAAATAAAGGGTGATCGGGAGCATTGCATTGATTTCTCTGATAAAAAAATGTAGAATGAATCGTAGAACACCGCGAGGAGCCATAATCAAATGAGCAGCGTCTCGAGAAAAAAGCGTACGAGGACAGTCATTTATTATATCTCTGTGGCAATCGCGCTTGCTCTGCTCTGGTTGTATAAGACTCATATCCTTATGACGACCGTAAGCCTTCTCAACTCGATTTCAGAAGCATTCGATTCGATGGGAGGATAGTCAACAAAGGGGAACGCGAATGCAACTCGGGTCGCTCGATTACTTTCTGTTTACCCTCCTTTTTGTTTTTTTTCTGAGCGGTCTGGTCATGTCGCTTGCCACCAGGTCTCCCGCCCCTGACACCGTTGATGAGGACATGGAAGACGAGGCCGACGAAGAGCGCGCCGAACTCGATGCATTCGATGAACTGGCTGAGGAGATTCAGGACGACGAGGAGATATTGGCGACCGTAACTCCTCTTCAGGTTCCGCATATGGACCTCCCGGACGCCATGCTTGGGGGTGGCGCCGCGACCGAGGCGTGCTCGAAGGCCAGCGGCGTGATCGTGCTGGAATTGAACGACGACCCCAACGAGAAGCGGAAATCCAACCGCCGGATGGCGGACAGGCGCACTTCGGCCAATTCTGAAAACGAAGATCGACGCATGGTGCAGAGACGCGTGTGGCTGCGTCGTGAGGAGGACTGCAGCGACAGACAATTATTGAGCATTACCGATGCCGCCGATACTCTTGGTGTACCCGTAGAACAGATGTATCGATGGCTTGATGAGGTTGACATCCCGTTCTATCAGGTATCCGAGAAAAAGAGGAAGACAATTCAGTTTGACATCAACGAGCTGCTTCATTGGCACAGCAAATTCAGCAGCAGAGGGGGTACATCAGCATGACAATTACAACAAGGCTTTCCTCCCGGGCTTTCCTGAAGCTGACGCTCTCACTCGCCCTGCTGGCGCTCTTTGTCTTGACGTCGGCCACTACATGCCTGGCTGTATCCTCCGAAACACCTCCCCGTCAGCCGGACGTCGACACCGGGCACATCGTCGGCGACACACTGGCTCGCGGCATCGAGTTCGGATTGAAGCCTCTACATCTGGGTCTGAGCAAAGCCTGCTTTTGGGTTGACAGGACGCCTGAACCCGGGCGCATTACCACGATAAAACACCAAACCCCATCATCACGGTAACCGCAACAGCATCAGCGAATCCCGCCACCGAGCATGCTGTATCGCAGAAATTGGTTGTGTGGTTTCGATCACACCAACTTTCATCTTTCGGCAAGAATCGTCGTGACGGGGATATTCCGGGGAGTAGAGCAGATTCAATATCCGGACCCGATGTTTGGTTGCGGCTATGTCGCGGTGTGCATGCTGCGGATCAGTCCGGGATTTCCTGGAGGAACTCGAGAAGCTTTTCCAGATTGCGGCGGTGTTTTTCCCTCATATATTTGTACACCATTCCCATGACGTAGCCCTTATTCGGACCTGATTGTTTTTTTGACCAGATAACGCGAGCGCCGGTTTTGATTGGCGGGGTGACCGGATTGTCAATGGCAATTTTTATGATGATCCCCGCCGGGAGAAGATGGTCCAATTCGATTGAGATACCCTTCTGGCTGATATTCCTGATCGCAGCTTTTTCGCCCTTGCGAAACGTTATGGGCGGATAGTTGCCGAGAGCGCGGCGAGCCACCTTCGGATTGAAATCGACTATCGTCTCCAACTCCGTTGTGCATGCGTATCGTATATATTTACGCTTTTCTTCCCCATCCTGTTGATTTTTCTGATTCATCGAATCCCTCAAATCATACCGGGCCCCCGGGACGGGGCTACAGCATCTTTTTAAAGTATTCAACCGTCTTCGCCAGGCCTTCTCGCAGGGGGACCTTCGGCTCCCACCCCAGGATATCGCGCGCGCGCGATATGTCGGGTTGCCGGACCTTGGGATCATCGACGGGAAGCGGATGCATCACAATATCACTCTTGCTTTCGACCATCTCCTGGACAAGACCGGCCAACTCCAGCACGGTCATCTCCAGCGGATTACCCAGGTTTACCGGCTCCGGCTCACTTGAATAGAGCAAGCGGGAAATGCCGCTCACCAGATCATCGACATAACAAAAACTTCGCGTCTGTTTCCCGTCCCCATAGACGGAGAGCGCTTCCCCATTGAGCGCCTGTGTTATGAAATTGGATACCACACGACCGTCATGGGGACGCATCCTGGGACCGTATGTATTGAAAATGCGGGCGATGCGCGTCTCCACCCCATGCGCTCGATAATAGGCCATGACAAGCGCTTCGGCAAAACGCTTTGCCTCATCATAGACCCCACGAGGACCGATTGGATTGACATTTCCCCAGTAGCTCTCGGGTTGGGGATGGATCAAAGGATCCCCATATACCTCTGAAGTCGAAGCGAGCAAAAAGCGCGCACCCTTGTCTTTGGCAAGGCCGAGCGCTTTGTGCGTGCCGAGCGATCCGACTTTCAGCGTCTGGATCGGAAGCTCCAGATAGTCAATGGGGCTGGCAGGTGAGGCAAAATGAAGGACGTAATCGAGCGGCCCGGCCACGTATATGTATTCCGTCACGTCGCATTTGAGGAATCTAAATTGCGGATTGCCGAAAAGATGGGCAATATTATCGCGGTTGCCAGTGATAAGGTTGTCAACACATATCACCTCGTGCCCTTCCTGTATAAAGTTGTCGCATAAATGCGATCCCAGAAATCCGGCCCCTCCGGTTATGAGCACTTTCGCCAACGGATACCTCCTTTAGACAATCTGCCGCCAGTATTCAACCATGTCCTCCAATGTCTTTTCTAGAGGAATGGATGGCCTCCACCCTGTGGTCATCTCAATCTTTCCGAAATCTCCCCTGACTTCGTCCACGTCACTCTTGCGACTTCGCTCGGATTGCTCGACCACGCTTATCTGCCGCCCCGAAACGGAAATCAGCATGTCCAATATTTCTCCAATTCCCACGGATGTGCCCGAGCATATATTATAAACCTCACACGGCTCTCCGCGCCTCAGGACATCGCGATATGCGCGTACGACATCCCTTACGTCGGTGAAGTCCCTCTTCGGCTTCAGGTTCCCGACATGTATTTCCTGGGTTCCTTTCCCCATCTCGGCTTCCACAATCTGTCGTGCAAAGTCGGAGCAGACAAACTGTGAAGACTGGCGCGGGCCCGTATGATTAAAGGACCGCGTGCGCACGACATGCGCGTTCCCCGACAGGCCGTACTGGTAGGCAAGCAGGCTGGCGCTCACCTTGCTCACCGAATAGGGATTGGCAGGCCTCAGAGGGTTGTTTTCGGTGACCGGGAGCTCATCGCGCGCCACCATCCCATACTCATCGGCCGAGCCCACAAACAGAATCCGGGAAATATCCGCCACTTCCTTCGCGGCCTCGAACAGATTGAGGGTCCCCAGGAGGTTGGTTTCAAACGTCGCCCGGGGATCGTTTATCGAGGCGGGGATAAAGGCGATCGCAGCCAGGTGATAGATCTCCTCGGGCCGGACCTCTTCCAGCATTTGTCTCACTGCATCCGCGTCTCGAACGTCACAGGGAAACAGTCGCAGGTCGGCCTTGAACGATTCGATATTCCGAAGGGATTCATCTTGCAGAAAAGTGCCGCCTACTTCTTCCCCATCATTCAGCAGAAGTTCTGCCAGATGCGAACCGGCAAAGCCGGCGATACCTGTTATTAAAACGCTCATAGCGGTTTTCCGGACGTCTTTCCTTTCCGGGCAGCATCAGAGAGGCAATTATCCTCCGAAGCTTTACCACACAACCTATTTCTTGAAATATTCAATCACCCGGCGCAGCAACTCATCCAAGGACGTCTTCGGTTCGAATCCTACCATGTTCCCGGCCTTGCTTATATCGGGAACACGCCGGCGCAGATCCTCAAAACCCTTCTCATACGCTCGTTCATATGGAATGTACTCGATTTCGGAGGCGCTCTTGGTCATCCTGATTATCTTCGTGGCCAGATCCTCGATAGACACGGCCTCGGTCGATCCAAGGTTAAAGATCTCTCCTTCCGCCTCGGGATGCTCCGCCAGGGCGAGTACGCCGCCGAGAACGTCGTCGACATAGGAAAAACAGCGCACCTGCTTTCCGTCACCGAAGACTCTGAGCGCATGCCCCAGAAGCGCCGCCTTTACGAAACGAGGGATCACCATTCCGTATTCTCCTGTCTGTCTTGGCCCACACGTGTTGAAGAATCGCAGGATCACAACGGGAAGCTTCTTTTCGCGCCAATATGCGAGAGCAATGAATTCATCAAACGCCTTCGTGCACGAGTAGCCCCAGCGTGATATGGTGGTCGAGCCGAGGATTCGGTCGTCGTTCTCACTCAATTGGTCTTTTTCGTTTTTCCCGTAGACTTCCGAAGTGGATGCAAGTATCACCTTGCGTTTGTGCAGGTTGGCCGCCTCGAATATGTTTTCGGCGCCCTTAGTGTTGATGCGCAGAGAGGCAAGCGGATTCTCAATGATGTATTTGACGCCGACCGCGGCCGCCATGTGATAAACGATGTCGTGTTGCGCGACGAGGCGATTCACGACATCATAATCCATCACCGTATCGAGTACGAAGTGAAAACCGGGATTATCCTCAAGAAACTCGATATTCTCGCGACTTCCGGTCGAAAGATCATCGAGCACGGTCACGGAATCTCCTCGCTTGAGCAGGGCTTCTGACAGATGCGAGCCGATAAAACCCGCGCCTCCTGTCACCAGCGCGTTGGCCATGGATGGTTTCCCCCTATTGGCTGCAATGCCTTCTTGCGTTCGATCTCTCCCAGTGGAAAAGCTTTGATGTTGACCAGGAACATTACCGAGGTGGCTTCCCGTCTGTCTCTTACTCTGACCATAACTTCCCAGCAGTGCAGATCGCGCCACACCCATAATTCCTGATACGAAAGTTCCTCTTGAGCGAGATCATAGCGCTGCTCGATGCCGGCATTCCATTTCGGGCCAAACGCTTTGCCCAGAGAATACATTATCTGGGTCTCGTATGGCTCCAGGACGGTGTCGTCATGAATCACGCCGGCGGTCGCCTTGAAACTGCCTGGTCTTGTATACCCTACGACGCCGCTGACAAGGTCGTAGCGCGTCTCGTCCCTGAAGTCATTGACGGCCTTGAGCGCAAGCTCCCAGTTGGGCGCCGGCCGTATCAGGAATTCGTTCTCGAGCAAAGCAAGCTGGTCTTCCCCGTCGTCAAATTCCATCCCCGCCGTAAGGTTATATTGTGCCAGTTCGATGCTCTGGCCATCTTGCTGCCTGGCCTGCAAATAGTTCTTCAGTTCCACCTCGAACATGTTCATACGATCGACGGCATCTATAGAATCAAACTGATAAAGTTCCGCGGGTTCTTCGTCGGGAGTGGGCCTGAAACGGTAGGTCAGCGTCGGAACGAAAAGGTGTCTGAATGCCGAGTATCGCTTAAACGGCGAGCCATAGACTTTATGGAAACGGGACTGGCCGACGACTCCCGTCTCCCAGGATCCTCTGTATTCATCATCTTCGACCGGCGTCTTCGAATAGTATGTGGCGTCGCCCTCGAGGTATGGCACAAGGCCGAGCCACCGCCACAGATGAAGCGGGTATGAAAGACGCCCTTCGGTGAAGTTTCGCGCCGATTCGGGGCCGCGAGGTTCGACATTCAAATAGGAGGCATAGTTGGCGGCGCTGAAGAACAGACCCGAGTCGCCTATCCTTTGTTCGAGCAGATCCACTCGCAACTCCGGCTGGCGCTCGACATCCGTGATGTAATTTGCCAGCCTCTCCCGCACCGTGAGCGAAATCACGTTGTGGTCTGCGGTTCGTTCAAGGTTGAAGAACGTTTCGGGTGATTCCCTCTCGGAGTACTCATCGAAGTCATATGTCTTCAGAAAATCGCGGTCGCTGATGTATTCCACCTGGACGAGAGCCGTCAGATCATAGGGAAGTTCCTGGCGATAGTAAACGTCGCCCTTTCCCCTGTCCTGGTGGATGCGGGGCTCATCGGTGTTGTCATCGTTCAAGTCGGAAATATAAAACGAATCGAATGTGCCGCGCCCGTCGCCGTCGAACAGGTTGAGATACCCCTCCATTCCCCCGCCGACACCGCTCTTCGTGAAGCCCGATACGTACGGTCTCAATGAGATTCCCTCGGTCAATTCAAGATTGTACCCGATGGTCGCGTACGCCCCAAGATCACTCTGACTTCCCGCTTTGAAATCGAACGGCGGGCGAGCTGGCCCAAGTCCATGGGAATAGTAGGGAAGATAGAAGACGGGGAGGCGGCGCACCAAAAAAGAATTTCTCCGCGCGACCACCCTTTCATCCGGCGTAACGGTAATCGAGCCTGACCTGAGAAGATAATGGGGCTGCGGCAGATTGCAGGTGGTCAGTGTGCCATTCTCGACGGTATATTGTCCGCTCGCTTCACGTTCGACCGTGTGAGCGGAAACATACCAGGGTTCTGCATGCCCGCGGGCGTTGTCAAATATTCCCTCGCCTTTCTCAAAATCATATGTTCCCCTGTCGCCCTCAATGACTTGCTCAAGGCGGGTGGCGACCACATTCCCCTCTATTTCGGCGGTCTTCTCAGCAAGATTTATGGTAACCGCGTCGCCTCTCAATCTGCTTTCGCCCTGGACAACCACTATGCTGCCGCTCCCTGTTACGATGCCGGTTTCCAAATTGTACGAAAAGCGATCTCCCGAGAAATATACGGGTTTCTTTTCGCTGACAAACTCATATTCGGAAGTATCGGAACGGGCTTGCTCGGCCGCAGCCGAAGAAATCATCGCAATGGCAAAAATCATTGAAAGGAAGAATGCGACGGGACCAACTATGTTCGGGGCTCTTTTTCGCACTGCCGCAATGCCTTTAATCCACTTCCAGTTTCAACTCTTCGCTGTCACATGAGGTGTCGCCGCCGATTCAATTTCGAGGGCTGCTCGAAGACAGAATACAGGATAGCGCACGGATTTGAGGATACTCCCGCCGTACCGCCTGCTCTTTATGACTTATCCCGGATGGCACAAGACGGCCGCCCAATAATTATAACCGGAAATCGCAGCAGAGCCCAAGATACAGAATGAGGCGATTATAACATAGGAGAGCGAATACTTCAATGGGAGCGATGGTCTTACACATGCCTTAAAGCCTGCAAAAACAGGCCGCCCCTGGGGCGGTCATCGCGCAAGGGCGCCTCCTGCAAGAACCTGGCGGTCATATGCAGCCACCAGGTCACCGCGACTGAGGACATCGAGGACCTCTCGAGAATCATTTTCGCTTACCACGACCAATGCATCATTCTGCGAAGAGACCATCTTGTGCACGGCGGAGTAAAGGTCTTCCTCCGGCGTAAGCGTCGGCGGGTTTTCGGCCAATTCCTTCGCGATAATGAGCTGGTCGACAAAACCGGCCTCGCTTATCGTATGGCGAAGGTCGTTTCCATTGACGACACCGACCATCTTTCCATCCTCATCAACAACGGGAAAACACGTCTGCTTGGAATGGGCAAACTTGTCCAAGAGATCGCGGAGAGTGGTTGATTCGCTCACGCTGATAACAGGCTTACGATCACCTGTCTCGATGGCGGCGGCAACAGTAAGCCGCGTCAATATGCCCCCCATCATCTCTCCCATGTGGGATGGTGCATCCATGCGGGTGGGAAGCTGCTTCTCATAAATGGTGGAGCGTCGCACGAGAAGGTATGCGATTATGCAGACCCACATCGACGGAACCAGCAGGTGATAATTCCCGGTCATCTCGCTCACCATTATGACGGTGGAAATGGGCGTATTGGCGGCGGCTGCGAAAAACCCCGCCATTCCTACGACGACAAAGGCGCCCGCCTGGATATCCATGCCCGGGAACAACGACTGCATTGCGAGACCGACGGCGCCTCCGAGGGCGCCCCCAATTACGACTGACGGGCCAAACACCCCCCCGCTACCGCCGGAGGCGATTGAAAACGAGGTGGTAAGCATTTTGCCGCCGGCAATTGCAATGAGCATAGGGATGCCGAGCTTTCCTACCAAGGCCCACTGCACTACGCCGTAGCCCGTTCCCAGCGCTTCGGGCAGAAAGAATCCGATGCCTCCCACAATCAGCCCGCCCAGGGCGGGCTTCAAAAAGTTGGGGATGGGAATCTTCACGAAAACATCTCTTACACCATAGAAAATCTGGATGAATATGGCGGCGGCGCCCGCCACAACGAGGGCCAATATAAAATATGGCAGAAGCTCGGCAAAATTCTCAAACACAAAGTCGGGCGTTGCAAACAGCGGGTTCCATCCAAACCTGGTAGCAAAGACGCCATACGCGACGACCGACGAAATGATCGCGGGCACGATCACCTCGTATTCCATATCCATCTCTTTATAAAGCACCTCGGCTGCGAAAAGGGCTCCTGCCAGGGGCGCATGGAAAATTGCTCCTATGCCCGCAGCCATTCCTGATGCCATCAGGATACGCCGCTCATAGGTGCTCAATTTGAGCGCCTTCGCCAGGATGGAGCCAAAACCCGCACCGATCTGGGCAATAGGTCCTTCTCTTCCTCCCGAGCCGCCCGTGCCGATCGTAATGGCGGACGAGACGGCCTTTATCAGCGGCACCCTGGCCCTTACTTCGCCCCTTTTGAAATGATAGGAGGTTATTGCGGCGTCGGTCCCGTGTCCCTCCGCCTCCGGAGCAAACGTATAGACAATCCATCCGCTCACCAGCCCCCCAACGGCGGGAATGAGAAAAAGAAGCCACCTGCGGAAAACCGCATCGGTTTCGGGAAAGAGAGGCGCCTCCCCACCCGGTCCGGGCGGATAGTACCCAGCGAGGACTCCAAGCGCGTAATGCTTCGTGAATTCAAGCATCCAAAAAAATGCGATCGCCCCGAGCCCGGCAACAAATCCCACCAATCCGGCAAGAAAGAGAACACGGCCCAGCTTTCGAGCCATCGCGACCGGGGATGGAATCAGCGATTCGAACAAGTTTTCAGCCCCTTTTTCTTGGGCGAATCAACAACGACAGACAGCTTTATAATACTATTATGCCAATCTTCCTCACAGGGGTCTCATCCCTGATAGAAGAAACACTCCTACTATAACAATAACAAGGATAATCCGTGAATGCAAAAAGGCCGGCCGCCTGCAAAGGCGGCGGCGTAGAATGAGTGATCGGCGCCCGTAAGGGCGGCCAGGGCCTGTCAAAAAGCCTCAGGCTGCCCCGGCGATCTTAAGGCGCGCCATAGCACGCTTGAGAGAGGTTTCTGCCCGAATGGTGTCGGCATCGTCATCAGACGACGCCAGTCTATCGCGGGCCCGCTCCATCGCCGCGCGAGCCCGGTCGACATCGATCTCTTCCTTTTTCTCTGCAGTATCTACAAGCAGGCTGGTCGACGTAGGCGTGACCACAAGGAAGCCCTCTCCCACTGCCATCTTTTGATCGGAAGCGCCGTCAATCTTTATTGTGATCACTCCGATTTCAACGTTGGTCAACAACGGAGCATGACCGGCCAATATGCCGAGGTAACCGAGTCCGCCGGGAACCGTGACACACTCCACATCGTCGCTGAAAACCGTTCTTTTCAGAGTGACTATTTCGAGCGGATAAGACTTCGCCAATTGCGTTATCCCTCCTGAATTTTCTTGGCCCTCTCGACCGCTTCTTCAATTGCTCCTACCATATAGAACGCGCCCTCCGGCAAGTCGTCGTACTCGCCTTCCACCAGCGCCTTGAAGCTGCGAATCGTGTCGGAAAGGCTTACGTACCTGCCAGGCGTGCCGGTGAACTGTTCAGCAACAAAGAACGGCTGCGAAAGGAATCTTTGTATCCTGCGTGCACGCTGGACCGTCAGCTTGTCGTCCTCCGAAAGCTCTTCCATTCCCAGGATGGCGATGATGTCCTGAAGATCCTTGTACCTTTGCAGGGTCTTCTGGACGACTCTAGCCACATTGTAATGCTCTTCACCGACGATTCTCGGATCCAGAATCCGCGAAGTGGAATCGAGCGGGTCAACCGCGGGGTAAATGCCCAATTCCGCGATCTGACGCGAGAGCACCGTTGTGGCGTCCAGATGCGAGAACGTCGTCGCCGGAGCGGGGTCCGTCAGGTCGTCAGCCGGTACATAAATGGCTTGCACCGAGGTAATGGAACCGCGCTTGGTCGACGTGATTCGTTCCTGCAACTCACCCATTTCCATGCTGAGTGTCGGCTGGTAGCCCACGGCCGAAGGCATACGGCCGAGCAGGGCCGAAACCTCCGAGCCTGCCTGGCTGAAACGGAATATGTTATCGACAAACAGGAGCACGTCCTGCCCTTTTTCATCCCTGAAATACTCGGCTTCGGTCAGCGCGGTCAGTCCTACCCTCAATCTGGCGCCGGGCGGCTCATTCATCTGCCCGAAGACCATAACCGTCTTCTCGATAACGCCGGATTCGGTCATTTCAAGATACAGGTCGTTTCCTTCACGCGTGCGCTCGCCTACCCCGCCGAATACCGATACGCCGCCGTGCTGTGCTGCGCGGTTATGAATCAGTTCCATCAGCAGAACCGTTTTGCCTACGCCGGCGCCTCCGAACAACCCGACTTTACCGCCGCGGGTATACGGCGCCAGCAGGTCGATCACCTTGAGGCCGGTTTCCAATATCTCGGTCGAAGAAACCTGCTCTTCAAAAATAGGGGCCGAGCGATGGATCGGGGCTGTTGTCTTCACGTCCACCGGACCCTTTCCGTCGATAACCTCACCGAGCACATTGAATATGCGGCCGAGGCATTCCTCGCCTACCGGAACGGTAATCGAAGCGCCAGTGTCCACCGCCTCCATACCGCGAACCAGGCCGTCAGTAGATGACATGGAAACCGTGCGTACGATATTGTCGCCCAGATGCTGCGCCACCTCGAGCACCAGATTTATACCGTGCTCCTCATCTTTGATCGTTATCGCATGATTGATCTGTGGCAAATCATCTGAGAAAAACTCCACGTCCACCACCGGTCCAATGACCTGGACAACCTTGCCTACATTCATTTCTCTCTCCTTAACTTAAGCTGTCGAGGACAGTTTCCTATTCAGCCCTTGCTCCACTTTTCCAACGATCCTGCCTGTGACTGCCTCGGTGCGTGCCTTACTTCTTTTTCGCGGTCGCATCAGCCCCCGCCACGACCTCGAGCAGTTCACCCGTGATGGAGGCCTGGCGCATCTTGTTGTAGCTGAGCGTCAGATTGTGAATCATTTCATCCGCATTTTCGGTGGCGTTTCTCATTGATACCATCCGGTTGCCATTCTCGGATGCGGCGGCCTCGACGAATGCCTGATAAATCTGGTTTTGAAGATACTTCGGCAGAAGCTTCGCCATGAGTTCTTCTGCGGTCGGCTCGAAAATATACAGGGCGCCGGCTCCTGCGGCTTCTTCCTCTTCATTTCCACTCTCGAATGGAAGCAACTGCACTTCGACAGGAGTGGTCGACATCGCGCTCTTGAACTTTGTGTAGAACAGGACCACCCGGTCGAAATCGGCCTTCTCATAGCCTTCGGCAAGAAAACGGGTGATCTCGGCGACAAGCGAAACCTCGATTTCACGGCTCGGGAACGACCAGTAGTTCACTATTTCGTATGGCCGTCTCTTGAAGAAATCCCTTGCCTTTTTCCCGATCACTAACAGCCGTACTGCCTCGGGATTCATGGGCTTCATGAATCTCATCGCCTTCGCAATCACATTCCCGTTATACGCGCCGCAAAGACCCTTGTCGGACGCCATCACCAGGACACAGGTTCGCTCGACCGGCCTCTGCGCAAGAAGAGGATGGGAAACCCCGGATGCCGACTTGCCGACTTCGCGCATTACGTGTCGCAGCTTGTCGGCGTATGGCCTGGCAGCTTCGACGAGTTCTGTCGCCCGTTTCAGTTTCGACGCCGCCACCATCTCCATCGCGCGCGTTATTTGCTGAATGTTTTTTACGCTTCGAATACGATTTCGGATTTCGCGAGTATTTGCCATTCTTATTCTGCCGGTTTGAACAGAAGCTTGAACTCTTCTGTCGCCTTCTTAATGTCTTCCATTGTCTCGTCGCTCACCTGTTTGGTCTCGCGAATCGAGCTTCCAATGGCCGGATATTTGTCCTTCATATATTCATGGAAGTCGCTCTCAAACGATGTTATCTCGTCGGCAGGAATATCGTCGAGCAGCCCTAAATTCGCCACGGCGACAATCATAACCTGCTGCTCCACCGGCATAGGTTCGTACTGCGGCTGTTTGAGCACCTCTACCAGTCGCTCTCCCCTGGCCAACTGCGCCTGGGTCGCCTTGTCCAGATCTGACCCGAACTGGGCGAATGCTGCAAGCTCCCTGTACTGTGCGAGGCTCAGGCGCAACGTGCCGGCAACCTTTTTCATGCCGGGAATCTGGGCGTTACCGCCCACGCGTGAGACCGACAATCCAACCGAAACCGCCGGTCTTACGCCGGCGTAGAACAGCTCGGTTTGGAGATATATCTGCCCGTCGGTAATGGAAATGACGTTTGTCGGAATATACGCCGAGAAGTCGCCCGCCTGGGTTTCCACGATCGGGAGCGCGGTAAGCGACCCGCCGCCGAGATCGTCGGAAAGCTTTGCGGCGCGCTCGAGCAGACGCGAATGCAGGTTGAAGATATCGCCGGGGAACGCCTCTCGTCCCGGAGGCCTCCTGAGTAACAGGGACATCGTACGATATGCGGACGCGTGTTTCGACAGATCGTCATATATGATCAGCGCATGCTTCCCGTCGTCGCGGAACGCTTCACCCATCGCGCACCCGGCAAAGGGAGCGATATACTGCATCGATGACGGGTCGCTGGCGTTTGCGGCCACGATAATCGTATAGTCCATCGCCCCGTATCTCTCGAGCGTCTCCATGACGCCGACAACGGTCGACTGCTTCTGTCCGATGGCCACATAGATGCAGTATACATCGGTATCGCGCTGGTTTATTATCGCATCAATCGCGAGCGCGGTCTTGCCTGTCTGCCGGTCTCCGATGATAAGTTCGCGCTGCCCGCGCCCGATGGGGATCATCGAGTCGATACATTTCAATCCCGTCTGCACAGGCTCCTTCACCGGCTGTCTCTGCACGACATTGGGCGAGCGTCCTTCGATGGGACCGAATTTCTTATTGTTCAAAGGACCTTTGCCGTCAACCGGCAGTCCGACTCCATTAACGACGCGACCGACCAGTTCGGGGCCGACGGGCACTTCAAGAATTCTGCCCGTCCGTTTTACCTGGTCCCCCTGTTCCACTTTATCAGCATCCGCCAGGATGACGGCGCCGATCTGGTCCATTTCCAGATTAAGAGCCATCGCATAGATGCCCCCGGGCAATTCGAGCATCTCGGATGACATGCAGCTTGGCAGCCCTTTGATGCGGGCAATGCCGTCGCCGGTCTCGATTACCTCGCCGACTTCCTCCATGCCGACGGCCACCTGCGACTCTTCAATATGTCGCCGCAGCACTGATGATATTTCAGCAGGATCTAGCTTGAGTTCCAAGACTTATCCTCCCTCTCATTGAAGAAACGATGAGGACTTACCCTATCATCTGCTTCTTCAGTTGTTTCAACTTATTTCGAACGCTGCCGTCCAGGACCTTATCGCCTACCCTGACGATCGCGCCACCCAGTATCGACTCATCCACACGCACGCGCAGATACACATCTTTTTTTGTTAGCTTTCTCAGCGCTTCGCCGAGCCGTTCCCGAGAATCATCAGACATTGGCATGGCCGTGATGACCTCTGCCGTCACCTTAGACCTCACCTCGCCTGCAAGACGATAGTATTCCTCGGCGATTTTCGGAAACATGCGCCCGCGGTCCTGATCGATCATGAGATGCATGTGGTTGAGCGTGATAGGAGTGAGCTTGTCACCCAGCAGTTCGACAAGTGCGTCCTTCTTGCCCTCCGCCTTGACCCGTGGATTGTTGATGAACTCCTTCAACTCGTAATTGTCCTTATAAAGGCGCTCGAGTTCGTGAAGTTCTTCTTCGACACGGTCGGCCATTTCCTCGGCCGAAGCCAGGCGAAAGAGGGATTCGGCATATGCGCTTACTATCGGGTCAACCTTCATAGAGCTTACCTACCTCGGTGACGTAGTCGTCGATAAGTTTGCCATGTTCCTCTTTGCTCAGTGATTTCTGTATAACCTTCGACGCCACTTCTATGGATATGTCGGCAATCTGGCTCTGGAGTTCCTTTATGGCCTTGTCCTTCTCGCGCCCGATTTCATCCTGCGCGCGTTTGATGAGTTGGTTGGCCTCCTCCTGCGCCTTTACTATTGTTTCCTTGCGCAGGTTCTCTCCGAGCGATTTGCCTTCATCCATGATCTTCTTCGCCTCGGCGCGGGCTTCATTGAGCTGCGCCTTATATTCGGCAAGCATCTTTTCAGCATCTTCCCGCGTGAGTTCGGCGTTCTTCAGATCGCCCTCGATTTTCTCGTTGCGCTCCTCAAGCATCACCATGATCCTCGGAAATGCGAACTTCTTGAGTATCCAAAACACAATGAGAAACGCTATGGCGGTCCACACAACGAGGTTATATTCCGGTTGCGGTGCGGCGTGCTCTGTCGGATGCTCCTCATGGGCAGTCGTGGCCGTGTGTTCAACCTGATCGATATTCACAGGCGCAACACCTTCGGTCTCGCTCGCCAAATAGAATACAGTTTCAGCCACTTCGTTCACCTCCACTATTGGGATTGTGTTTATCCGCCGGCTAGCTGCCCATTATCATGAAGCTGATAACCAGTGCGTAGAGCGCGAGCGCCTCGATGAACGCAAGGCCGATGAACATATTGGTGGTTATCGTGCCGGTGGCCTCGGGCTGCCGGGCCATGCTCTCGACAGCGCTGCCCACAAGAAGCCCCATGCCGATACCGGTTCCCAGGGCGGCAAAGCCAATGCTGATGCCGGCGCCAAGCGGGCCAAGTCCAGTAAGATCCATTTTTTCCTCCCTTGATTGGTCAAACCAATACGTTTAAGCAATTCCTAGTGATGTTCTCGAAGCGAATCTCCAATATACAACGAGGCAAGAATCGCAAAGATAAACGACTGAATGAGCGCAACAAAAATCTCAAAAATGAGCATTACCACCACCCCGAGGAACGGGAATGGGAAAAACACTTTCAACAGCCAACTGCCGAAGAAAAGCGCGGCCGCTCCCTGGGCGAACACAATGATAACCTGGTGGCCTGCCATCATATTTGCAAACAAACGAACTGCCAGCGCGAAGTGCTTGGCGAAAAGACTGATGATTTCCACCGGAAAGATCAGCGGAAGCAGCAAAACCGGCACGCCGCCGGGCACAAAACTCTTAATGTATCCAACAGGTCCTTTCTTTCGTATCCCCGTGATCAGCACAATCCCAAAGACCATCACGGCCAGTGTCGCTGTCACATGGATATTCGAGGTCGCCGTGTAGCCTAAATGGCCCAGCGGGAAGATACCCACTATGTTGCAGAAGAAAATAAAGAAGAAGAGCGATGCGATGAATGGAAAGAACGGCAATCCTTCCGGTCCCATGGTGTCGAGCACCATCTTTTGCCTGATCCCGCTCAGGATAACCTCCATCGCGCCCTGATATTTTCCCGGTACCAGCGATTTCCTGCCGGCCATATAGATGACAAGAAAGGATACCAACGCAGAGATTAGCATCCATATGACGGCCTTATTGATGGAAAATATCCCCCACTCAGTAAGATTCTGAAGTTGTGCGTGTCCCAATGTACTTACCTCCTATCGGACATTTGCTTCTGAATTCGAACAGTTCCCGTAAATGACCTGATTGCATGCCCAAGTGTCAGGATTGTAAACGTGACCAGCAGTCCGACACACACCGCCATAAAAATGGATTTGTCCGCGTGTGAGACCACCCAGAGCACAATGCCTATTGCAACGATTCGAAACATGAATCCGCTTACCATGATGACCTGCACCGTACGCACTTTGGCGGTCCGAATCATCGTTGCGATCGATCTCGCCAAAGAAAAATCCATCGCGCCTATAGCGATTCCAACAGCCAAGCCGACTATGATATGCATGATATTCATGTGGATGATTCCGGCCTCGATGATCCTTCGCTCTCCTCTAAATCCTTAAGCGACCCGGTTACTGCCCTCTGGACCGACCGAAAAGCCGCCGCTCCTCCCAGAACAACTCCCGCAATGGTGAACCAGGGATCCTTGCCGGTACGCGAATCCAGCCAGTGTCCCAGAAGCATCGGCGCAATCACGGCAACCGCTATCTCGACGGCCAGCGCTTTGTATCGGGAGAAATTCTCAATCGCTTTGCTTGTGTTTTGTTTCACTGTTCCGTTGCCAAATCGATCGTGCTTCTCTTTAGATGAACCGCGACCTTCACGTCGTCAGCCTCAGGCCAGCATCTGGCTGATCGTAAACCGCGCCATATCGATAATAAAAACCGGATAGAGTCCGAAGACGATCGTAAATATCGTGGTCGATATGGCTGCATACATTGTCGAGCCGGCATATTCGTCTCCGGCCGGCGCCTCACCCTCCGGCTCACGCATATACATATACACAATGACCCGGATATAGTAAAAGGCTGACACGACACTCATGATAACGCCAATGACGGCCAGGGGCACGTTCTGAGTTTGTATGGCTGCCTTGAAAATATAGAACTTTCCCACAAACCCGAATGTACCCGGTATCCCCGCGAGCGAAAGCATCAATATCGTCATTAGCATCGCCGTGAGGGGTCTGCGTTTTGCAAGGCCCGCGAAATCCTCAAGCGACTCGCGGGGGTCATCGGCCCTGGCAAGCATAATCAAAACGGCGAATGCACCCAGGTTCATAAACATGTAAGCGAACAAATAGACCATTACACTGGTCATTGATTCGCCGGTAAGCAGAAGATTTATGTCGGAGTTCTGCGTCAATCCGAGGGCAGATCCCGCCGATACCACCCCGATAAGCAGATACCCTGCATGTGCAATGCTCGAATAAGCAAGCATCCGCTTCACGCTTTGCTGCGCCACGGCCACTATATTACCGACAATCATTGTGAGTAACGCCAGAAGCCAGAAGAGTTTGATCCAGTCGGAAGCAAGGGTATCGAAAACGGTAATGTAAACGCGCATAATGACGGCGAAGCCTGCGACCTTGGGGCCGACCGACATAAAAGCGGTCAATGGCGTCGGCGCGCCTTCATACACATCCGGAGTCCACATATGGAACGGTACTGCCGCGATTTTGAAAGCAAACCCGATGGTTATCAATACGAGCGACAGGCCCAGCAATTTGGGATCATAAATGCTCTGAGGGATCTCGATGTTTCGCGCGATTTCCTGGAGATTGGTTGTGCCCGTGATGCCGTAAAGGAATGACATCCCGTAGAGCAGTATTGCCGAAGCAAATGCCCCCAGGAGAAAATATTTTATGGAGGCCTCACCGGAACGCGGATTGTCCCTTTGAAAGCCGGCCATCAGATATATCGAGATGGCCATGAGTTCCAACCCGATATAGATGGCGACAAGGTCGTTTGCGGCGACCATCACCATCATTCCGAGTGTGGCAAAGAGTATGAGTTCGAAATATTCGGCCACATTGATATTGAAGAGCCTGAGATATCGGGGAGACATCAGTATTGTGAAGGCGGCAGCCAGGATGAAAATCATCTTGAAGAATTGAGCGTAAGGGTCCGCCGCGACCATTCCGCTGAAGGCAATCTTGTCCTCCTGGAAGTAGTACACCATGGTCAACAGCGCCGCCGACAGCCCAATCAGGGCAATGACGGAAAGCAATGTCTTCCGCTCACGCTTGCTGAAAATGTCAATCGCCAGGACAGACAAGCCAATAAAGGCAACAATAACCTCGGGATAGACCGCAGTTATATCGATTACCGGAACCTGCATTATTCGTCTCCACCATGGCCCGCATGTTCGGACTTTCCGTGCGAACCTTCGGGAATTTCTGCATGCGCGTCCAGGCCGGCATGGGGTGATTGTCGGATCAGTCCATTATGCGCCGATGCGCCCCCCGCTGACCCACGGCTCACGGGAGGATGCCCTTCGGGCATAATCGGCGGATGGCCCGGCGGCATCACCGGCGGATGCCCCGCAGGAAGAGCCGGCGCATGTTC
>CAYZZY010000002.1:26292-38260 GCA_964482745.1 uncultured bacterium | reverse complement strand
AATGAAACCCACAGAGATACTGGTCAACGAGCACAACCTGATTCGGCAGGCGCTGGACAGCTTTGTCCTGGCCGTTGAAAAGCTCGAGAGGAATGAAAGACCTCCGAAAGAGTTCTTTGAGAAAGGCGTTAAGTTCGTTCGTACTTTCGCGGACAAGTTTCACCATTATAAGGAAGAGTACTTGATGTTCGGCCATCTGGCGGAAAAAAAGAAGGGAGAACTTGACGCGCAGATAGATGCCCTGCGGTATCAGCACGATCGGGGACGCGACCTCATAGGCACGATCGAATCGGCATTAGAGGGATACGGTCATGGCGAGGACGCGCGGACAACGATCCTTTTGGAGAACCTGGCCGCTTACATCTCCTTGCTCAGGAGCCATATCCACAAAGAGGACCACAGTTTTTACCCGATGGTGGACAAAGAATTCACCGAAGCCGAACAACAATCCCTTCTCGAGGAGTTCCATAAGGAAGAATTGAAGGCCGGCGGCAAAATCCTTGAGGATAGCCAGAAGCTGGTCAAGGAAATAGGAGCCCTGTTATAAGCGTCCCATTTAAATCGCCGATATCACCGGTTTCGTGTATAAACGAACAAGGAAAGTAACATTGGCTGAAAATATGATAGTCGAATCACTCAATATCGGCCTTCCAAAGGAAGAGACATTCCATGGCAAGAAAGTGACGACGGGGATTTCAAAAAAGCCGGTCTCCGGCCCGATAGAACTGGAGAGACTCGGTTTCACCGGTGACGGAGTGGCCGATCGAAAACATCATGGCGGTCCGGACAAGGCCGTCTGCGTCTACAGCATCGACCACTATCCGTACTGGCAGAAGATCCTCGGAACAACATTAAATCCGCCTGCGTTCGGTGAGAACCTTTCCGTTTCTCATCTGAAAGAAGAAGATGTCTGCATAGGCGACGTCTTTCAGGTTGGGACGGCGGTTGTACAGGTCAGTCAACCCCGTCAGCCGTGCGCCACGCTTGCGGCCCGCTTCGGCAGAACTGACATGGTGAAGTTGGTTGTCGATTCCGGGCGCACCGGCTTCTATTTCAAGGTGCTGGAGGGTGGAACGGTCGAACCGGGATCAGCAATGACCATAAAGGAAAAGGATCCGCGAGAAGTATCCATCTCATTTGCCAACCGGATTTTTCATCATGACAGGACAAATCTGGAAGGTATTGAAAGGGCTCTTGCGGTTCCGGTGCTTTCAGAATCCTGGCGACAGTCCTTTCAGAAACTGAAGGAAACAGGGGAGTAGAAAGAGGCAGACAAAAAGCGATTCGCATCCGCAACCAAAAACTATTTTTTGCCACAGAGAGCGCCGAGGCCACTGAGACAAAGAAAAGATTGATCTCTTTAAGCTGTCAATGCCCGATTTTTCGAATTCCTGTGGTGGTTTACCCTCATTTAACGCTTCTGTCTTTCTCCGTGTTCTCTGTGGCTAATAATCTTTTGTCGTTTTAGCTACGCCCGCTTCCCCCTCACCTGCTCCTGAAAAAGTTCACGATCCAGCGCGTGATGATTTCGCTGTCTGCTTTTTCCTGCAGGGTCTTTCGCGCCTCTTCCACCATGCTCCGCCCGATCTTTTCCACACGCGAGAGCAGCAAAGCTTCTGCATAAGGGGCCGTAAATTCGGGGTGGCCCTGAATGCCGAGAAAATGCTCGTCCACCATGAACATCGAAGTGGGACAATGCTCGTTTGTCCCGAGTACCTCGCTCCCCCCGGGAAGTTCGCAGACCTGGTCGCGATGGCTCACGATCAGGTTGTAGCTATCCAGCTCCGGCTGCATCCACGGCTTCTTCGAAATGATCCTGACGTTTTTTATGCCCACTCCCCAACCGTTTTCCGCCCGCGTGCATTTCCCGCCTATAGCTTCGGCGATCATCTGGTGCCCGAAACAGATACCGACGAATGCCACCTTGTTTTTATAAAGTTTGCCGACAAACTCGTTCAGGCGGCGAATCCACGGTTCTTTTTCATAGACGGAACTGGCGGAGCCCGTTGTCATGTATCCTCGACACTCATCGAGCGAGGCAGGATAATGACCATTCTGGACATCATAGATTTCGAGGGAGACCTCGGGGGCGTATTGAGAGAACAGATCGATGAATGCGTCGGAACAATCACCATAAATTCGCCGGAGTTCCTCTTTGACGGTGTCGCACTTTAATAATCCTATCTTCACAATGCCGCCCGGTAGATCGCAAGAAGGTCGTCCCGATTGACCGGTACCATATTCGTCGGATGACAGGGATCGGCGATGGCCTCGCTGCAAAGACCTTCCAGATCGTCTTCGCTTACGCCGTGCGATAGCAGTCCGAGTTCGATTCCCAGATCCTGAACAAAGCTCTTGCAGCTCTCCGAGAGCGATCCTTTCTCCATCCCTCTTTCGGCGAATAGAGAGCTGACCCTGGCGATCCTGTCTTTCTGCTCGGCGTTCAGCTCGGCCTCCTCCAGAAATTTTACGCCGAACGGGAGCAGGAGCGCATTGGCCAACCCATGGTGCAGTCCACAGCGGCTTGAAAGCGGGTGAGCGAGAGAATGGATCGCGCCGAGCCCTTTTTGAAAGGCGACGGCGCCCATCGTCGCGGCCAGGAGCATCCTCTCCCTGGCCTCCAGGTCTTTTCCATTCCTGCAGGCGACAGGGAGCCAATCGAGAACCAGGGCCATTCCTTCAAGCGCGATGCCGTCGGCCATCGGATGGAGTCCGGGAGCAAAATGGGCTTCGAGACTGTGAACGAATGCGTCGATGCCCGTGGCGGCCGTGATATGCGGAGGAAGCCCGGCCGTAAACTCCGGCTCGAGCACGGCGACGTCCGGCATCAGGGACGGATGAAAAAAGATGGTCTTCTTGCCCGTATCGCGCATGATAATCACGGCGGAACGGCCGACTTCACTGCCTGTGCCCGCGGTGGTCGGGATGGCGTAGAGCGGAGGCATCGGATGCGTTATGAGCCTGTCGCCACCCAATGAGTCGTCGTATTGCGCGAGAGGCCCGGGATGGGTGGCCGTTATCTTGACGACCTTCGCGACATCCATCGGGCTGCCGCCTCCCAGCGCGATCAGGCTGTCGCAGTCGTTTTCGACATAGGCGGCAGTGCCCTTCTCGACGTCTTCGTCGGTGGGATTCGGGCAGGTGTCCGCAAACACGGCGTATGATATCCCGCCTTTATCAAGCCGATCCGTGAGCATTCCAAGCAGGCCCACTTCAACAAGGGTTGGATCCGTCACTATCAAGGTCCGGCGATGGGCCTTTTCCCTTAAAATTTCAACAAGAGAGCCTATAGCGCCTGGGCCGCAGAAAATGGTGGTCGGAAAGTTGTACCGATTCATGCGATCCTCTCAGATGATTTCAAAATAGCGCTCCAGTTGCCAGTCTGTGATCTGCTTCTCATGCTCGCGCACTTCCCACTCGCGCGTGCTCACAAAGTGGTTCACAAAATCTTCGCCAAAGAGTTCCCTCGCCTCCTTTGATTTGGCAAAAAGGCGGGTGGCATCCAACAGGTTGGTCGGCAGTCGCAACTCCTCGGGCAGATCGTCCTCAACGTCATAGGCGTTTCCCTTCACGGGCTCGCTCAGCGTCAGTTTCTGCTCGATCCCCATAAGACCTGCCCCGATCATTGCCGCCGACACAAGATACGGGTTGCCGTCGGCGGCGCCTATCCTGAACTCAATTCGCTGGGATTTATTATTGCCCGGAATTGCGCGAAGCGCGGTTGTTCGATTGTCCACGCCCCAGGTCGACGAGGTGGGCGCCCATGCTCCTTTGACAAGACGCGTGTAACTGTTCACGACAGGGGCCGACATGACAAGAAAAGGTCTCATGTATTTTTGCAGACCAGCCATGAACTGGCACATTTGCTTGCTCATGCAATGCGGGGCGGATTTATCGAAAAAGACGGGTTTGCCGGTCTTCAGATCGAAAAGGGACTGGTGCAAGTGCCCGCTCTGTCCCGGATAATCCAGTGACCATTTCGCCATAAACGTCGCCAGCAGTTCCCTCTTCAGAAAGAACGTTTTGGAGAACGTCTTGAACAAGTTCGCTTTGTCTGCGCCGCGAATGCCTTTGTCATACATGATGGCCGCTTCCCAGACGCCCGGACCCGTTTCGCAGTGAAGCCCCTCCAGTTCTATGTCCAGAGTGCTGAAATATTCCATGAACTCATTGAACAGATCCGACCGCCACCCGCTTCGCAACATGGAATACCCGAACATGCCGGGAGATAACGGCGTGAGATTCCGGAAGTTTTTCTCCCTGATGCTGTGAGGGGTCTCCATGAACACAAAGAACTCATATTCAAAGGCGAGGTTGACGCCATACCCCATATCTTCGGCCCGCTTGAGAACGCGCCTGAGCAGGGATCGGGGGCACACCGGATGTGATCCCTCGCCGTCGCCTCCGTCGAATTCGGCAAGGTAGAAAGGGATGCCTCCCTCGTCCGGCAACCGTCTTTCCGTTGAAAGATCGAGCCGGTAATGCGCGTCGGGATAGGCGGTATGCCAGCCCGTAAACGTGGTGTTATCGTAGAGTTTGTCGTTGACATCCCATCCGAGAACGCAATCGCAGAACCCGCCGGTCGCCTGAACGACGGAACGGAATTTATCGAATGATATGTACTTCCCCCTGAGAATTCCGTCGATATCGGTCAGGGCAAGTTTTATGCGCTTGACGCCTTCCGCTTCAAAATCCTTAAGTTTTTTCTCGATGTTTTCCGGCATGGATCCTTCTCTTCCTTAACCATCAATCCAGTCAATATACATGAACAAAACGATCAAAGACCCGTTATCCGCAGATTATCACAGATTATTTTGGGTGCGGCGCATTCCCGTCTTTTTGTCGAGCACACGACAGGGTTTGGCAATCCGGACGTCGAATTGAAAGGCTCTTTCATTTAGATCGTTTCTCACTTCACTCTTCACAATTCACCCTTCCACTGACGCCCATGACGGTGAATGCGATCAGGTAAATGAGGACGGCAATGCACAGCACGGCGTTGAATCCGAAGTTCATGGAAAGAATAACCGTCAGGATCGCTCCGATGACAGTGCTGCATCCGTTTACCGCCCAGGCCCACGGGATGAGCGTGGGATTCTGAATATTCAGAATCCTGATTCCATATGCAAACGGTACTCCCAGTAGCAGTCCGATGGGCGCCAGGATGCTCATCGTTATGGCGATGCGCAGAGGCAGAGGCACGTGGATGCAGGACGCCACCAATTGAGGAGAGATAAAGATGAAGGAGATCAGCAGGACGGCCAACCCAAGCGGCACCAGCCAGATTTTCCTGTCGGGGGCCTGAAACCATCGAGCAGAGAAAAGGCTTCCGAAACCGGTAAACACAAGGACGGAAAAGAGGGTGACAGTGGTGGAATAGAGCGGGTGGCCCAGGAAAAGCGTTAGCTTCTGAATGATGATAACCTCGATGGCGATGAATCCCAGACCCAACCCGGCGAAGTAAACCAATGATCGGCCCGCCCATGTCCGCTTGACTCGCTTGCGCGAGAATACTATCAACGGCAAGAGGATCAAAAACAGGCTCAGGGCTGTGCTGAGCACAAGCTGATAGACGATGAACATTGAACTTACCGTTGCCACGGGAGGAAATTCAACAACAGGCTCCATGGAGCTTTGTCCGAAATGCAGCAGGTTGGACCACTTCATAAAAAAGAAAAAATACGGTTTGTCGTCGGTTGTCGGGGAAATATTGTTCCAGTACCGTTCGATAAATCCTGACTTATCCGTTGTTCTGATAAACGTTTCGAGCATGTTCCCGAAGCCTCGATTTGGCATACTTACGATTTCAAGCCCGTTTTCTCTGGCAAATCTGGCCATCCTGCTTAACTCATCTTCACTGAAGCGTCCCTTCTTGAACAGGATGCTCATCATGTATTTGTTGCGTATGCAGATTATGGATTTGTCGAAATCGGAGACGCCCTCGGCTTCCATGGCTGTGTTGATGTTTGCGAGCATGCGCAGGTTTTCCGTGAGACCTCCATGTCTGATCATATGCAAAAGGCCATCCTGCGCAAGATGGGCGTAAATATTCTGCATTGCCTCTGTGGTATATAGATAACTTTCAGCCAGCATGTAAGCGCCTGAGGTCAGGGCTGTCCAGGTATCACTGACAGTCATTTGAATAATATCATACGTTTCTTTGTCCCTTAACAGAGCACTCCGCCCCTCCGCACAGACCAGGTGTACGTTCGGGTCGTCCAAAAGCAACTTTGAATACTCTGGCAGCAGCTCGCTGTGGATATCCACGATTGACTGATGCAGTTCAATTCCCTTTATAAAGGAGGCGCCGTGAATCTTTGCGGCCCACATGTCGTGTCCGCCACCGGCTCCTATTATCAGGACTCGCGGGCGGTCTTTGAGCTGCATCGGGATTGAATACATCGACCTCTCAAGAAGCCGCAGTGCCTCAGGATGTTCAGAGAAATTTGTAAAAAAAGTGCCGGCAGCTCCGTCCTGGAGGACGATTTTCTGCTCGGGTATCGGAGGCGTTCCGGCAACCCTGTTGCCAAGACCCCTGATCAGGCGATTGGTCTCATCCACAGAGGCCATGTCGATGCGACCGATTGCGCTCCATTCCGATAACTCTATGTTTTTTCCTACCGACAGTTGTGTTTCGTCTGTGAAATCAAGCAGCGTCTTGCCGGGTACGGGAAATTTTTGGTCAAATGTGGGCAGGAGCCATAGGCCTACGATTCCCAGACCGATGCCCCCGGCAACCACCGCCTTCTTTCTCCCGGCAGGAAAAGCAATGACGCCGGCCGTCAGGGCGAGCAGGAAAACAACAACTATGCACCCGCCCGCTCCGAATCCGGACAGCAGGAAGGGACACAAAAAACAACCTATCCCGGCGCCTATCAGGTCGACGAAATAGACAGTGGCTATTCGTTCAGCATGGAAAGTGAGGATCATCCCTACCACTGTACCGGCAAAAAAGAACGGAACGGCTGCAACCGTATTATAAACGAAGAATCGGTAGAGGTCGGCAGACCGCCACAGGCTCAGATCATCCGGGATGTAAAACTTGCACAAGAAAACGTATGTAAAAACAAGCGAAACCAGGTAAAGGCCGGAAAAGAGAGTGACCAAGAGGCGACTGCGTCGTTTCCATGATTCCTGGAAAATGGCGATCATGGTCCCGCTCGCCCCTATTCCCAGGAGGCAATTGCTGATTACCAGGAACGCGAAATGGAAGTAAAGGCGCAAGGCGATTATTCGTGTCAGCAGGATTTCGTATATGAGCATCGAGCAGGAAATCAATGCGATAACAACGAGCGCATAGGGGGAGAGGAATATGCGCTCAGATACTGTCTTCTTCTGGTGGACAGGCAGACTCATGCGATCCAAATACCTTGCCATTCATCATTTCTGATGCCATTGCTTCGCACCATTACCGGCAAACAAACGGGGTTCCCACGCTCGACATATTTCTGTCGTCGATCTCCATGGCGGATCTCGACTTTCAGGCCCTGATGAAAATGCCGTCATCATTGCGATGACCATCATGACCAGATGCCCGCGATTCGCAGCGGCTGTTCTAGAGCCCAATTATACCTTTGCCCCCCGCTATAGTCAATAGAATCATACGCCGACAGAGGATCGAAAATCGAGAGTCGAGAATGAAGCCCACGAACAGTGCCGCTATGCGGCAGGCAAAGGGCGAAGGGCAAGCTCACAGACGAATCGCTTGAATGATAATTAGTCCAATGTCTTGAGGCCAATGCCATTCGTTTGATAATTCCTGCCTGAACGAACCTGGGTGAGGCGGGGTCAAAACGAAAAGGCGGCAAGCACATGATGCTCCACCAAAATCACAATAGAAGTTCACGAGTTTAAAAAAAAGGACCATCTGTCTAGCCTTACGAATATCTTTCAGAATTTAGCATAGATAGGGGCGATACCATTAAGGGTCCTTCTAGAAAATAAGGAATCAAGCCTATTTGACCCTGATACATTCTGGCCGACCGGCGAGGTTCTACAATTTTTTTCGAGACTTCGATTAAATGAACAAACTCCAAAGGAGAATTTGCTGTGTCGGTCTTTTCTTTGCCATCCTGACATTATTGGCGATGATAACATTGCAGAGTTGCAGTAGCGTGCAGCGGACAAAGAGAGCACGCTCCGCTCTCACAATAGAGAAACTCAAGAATGCTGAGTATCAATCCGAATACATGGCGGGCGGACAAACGGCCTTTGTAGGGAAAAGATTGTTGAAGACTCAGCGCTCGAGGTCATTGTCCGGCTGACAGGAAGCATTGCCTTTGGTGAATTGGACAGCGGATTGGACGCAGCGGCTGTCATATTGAAAACCGAGACAGGCGGCTCGGGCATATTCACGGACCTTGCCGTAGTAATTGATAATCAGGGAACTCCCGAAAACGTAGCCTCATTGTTCCCGGGGGATAGGGTGATTGTGCAACAGATCGCAATTGAAAATGGCCGGATTGTCCTCCAGATCATCACTCACGGCCCGGGTGATCCGATGTGTTGCCCGACTCTCGAAATCACAAAGAAGTATGAGCTTCGAAGTCACGAGCTCATTGAGCTTCCGACTGAGAAGTAGAATACGCAAGAAGATGTCAAACGAGAGGACTGCTTGTATGAAAAATAATGCCTTTATTGGATTTGCCTGTGTATTCCTGGCCGGAGCCCTCCTGATGGGATGCGCCCACGCACAGAGAACCGGCAAGACATCCGAGATGACCGGGACGTCCTCTGAGGCTTCAGCTTTGGAGGCCAATGACATGCAGCCGCTCCTCAACCGGGAATGGGCGCTGGAGTCCCTTGGGCCGATTGGTTCTGAGGAACCTATTGGGACCAGCGTCAAGATTACCCTTGAATTTGAAGAGGACGGCCGCCTTCACGGTTCTGCGGGATGCAACAGATACTTTGGCACATTCAAGTCCGCGACACAGAATTCATTGACGGCTGGACCTATTGGAACAACAATGATGATGTGTTCGGGTGAAGTCATGGACTGGGAAATCCGCTACCTTAAGGCCCTTCAAGATATTTCTTCCTACAAGATTGAGAACAGACATTTGATGTTGTTCTATGACAGCGATGAAAAGGTCCTGATCTTCATTCAGAAAGATTCCCACTAACAGGCTGCGATGCCTATAATAACATCGGCTTGGACAGATGATCTCCACCCATATCCCATAAGTAATTGCTCGGCCAGCAACATAGGCCGAGGGAATAGAACCTGAGAATAATTGTCGAAACCTTCACTCTTCCGGCCTTCCAAAAGTGCACATTTTGCCCATCCGATCGCTTAAATATCGCTCTCAGCTAGTGCATAATACGTTTTCTATTCTGCACCGATTTTGGCCTTCCAATTGCCCTCATAGACAACTCCGCCGGAGTCAGGAATACCAGGAGTTCCAAACAAAACCTTCACCATAATCCCGCTCTTTTGATGGCTCGACTTCAGCTTTGTGTAGCTTGTTGATAATCTGTTCTCGAATGACGCACTTCCTCGGGATGCCCTCTGTCTCCCTTCATGAGCCCTTTGCCAGTATCATAATAAAATATGGAATGGTCTCTATTGCCGCGAGGGCTCTTAGCGTGAATTCCCGATCGATCTGGAATGAGGGGAAGAGCCAAAAAGCACAAACTAATGTCCCATAGCAAGTTATGCACTCATATTAATCACTTCTTATTAGATCTCTTTACAATCTATTGCTTTGGCGTTATATTTAGCAAAATAATTTTCAGCGGTTGAAGAACCAGCCTTATTGAGCATCTGGCGTCTCCCCTGTCCCGGGGGATGAAAGGAGGAGTTCTATGAGAAAGAGATCCTTAGGATTGCTTGTGGTGTTTGTCGTATTGCTGGGAGTGGGCTGTGCCACGCCGGGAGCAATGGTCACTTCCTATCCTGCGATGGGTCCCGTTCTTCCTCCATCGAAAGATCATGCATTGAAGGTCAGCAATCTGTTCGTCATCGCGGATATATCGAGATCAATGAGGGACCAGAGCAAGATCGGGATAGAGAAGGCTTTTTTGGATTCGTTTAACCAGGGGATCCCGCAGGGATTGAGAAACAACGGCATGCGCACATTCGGCAAAAGCGCCTATTATCATACGGTCCTGGTTCAGCCAATCCAGAAATACGATCGCAACGAAATAGCAGGCCTGATCAGGGATCTGAAAGCGGGCTCCGGCAGCACGCCGCTGGCTTCGGCGCTGGCCAAAACCTATGACGATCTTGTAGAAACCAGCGGCAATATCGCGATACTTGTCGTCAGCGACGGAGAGAATCTATCCCGGGATCCGATTCCACCGACGCTTTTCCTCAAAGACTCATTCGGAAAGCGTCTCTGCATTCACACTGTCCACGTGGGCGACTCTGAAGAGGGCCGAACGATTCTGAAAGAAGTCGCTGCGAAAAACGGATGCGGGATTGCCGTGACGGCTGCCGAGCTGGAGTCCGAAAGCGGTATGAAAAAGTTCATCACCGATGTTTTTTATTCAAGTCTGCGCGAGGACAGAGACGGCGACGGGGTCCAGGATTTTATGGATCAGTGTCCGAATACGCCCAAGGGTGCAAATGTCAATTCTGTCGGTTGCTGGGTTATACAAGGGCTCCAGTTTGACACTGACAAATGGGACATAAAGAAGGAATACTCAGGAGTGCTCGACAACGCAGTCAATGTACTCAAAGCGAATCCAACGCTGGAGATCGAGATCCACGGGCACACAGACAATATCGGCTCGGATACATACAACCAGAGGCTTTCCGAAAGGAGGGCGCAGGCGGTGAAGGACAGGCTTGTATCCAAGGGAATCAGCGCGGATAGGCTCACCACGCGCGGTCTTGGGAAGTTTGATCCTGTCGCCTCAAACGCCACACCGGAAGGAAGAGTGAAAAACAGGAGAGTCGAATTCAATGTAATCGGCAAGTAGCGCTTCTTTATCAGGAGAGAGGCCGACCACGATGAAAGGTCGGCCTCTCTTTTTTGGTTTCGGCTGCATCCCTATTCTGCAATCTCTTTCGTGCTTCGGCGGAATATATGAGAACAGTGCCCTCGATGAAAACGCTGCCGGAGCACCGCTTGAAATTACGCAGACATTGTGATGATACCCTTGACTTTCGTCCTTTTGCTCCGCCTTGTGAATTTGGGCAAACGTCGCACGAAGACGGGAGGAAGAAAATCATGCCTTCCAGACAAAACCTTCACCGCTCTCTCATGCCAGTCGAGATGGTCTATCCTTGGAGTTTTGGAATGGTGAAGAATATGACGCACATTCTTCACTTTTCCAGCCTAGGTCTCTTGCCCATAACTGGCTTATAATTCAATAAGTTCTGCATTTTTCGGCCGTTCAACTAATCCCGGTGGAGTATTTGAGCTGAGACAAGGTTTCGTTTTCTATTCTGCACCTTAATAACGGGTTATGTGCCGGATTCCTCGCCTCTCCACCAGCCATCATTGGTCAAAGATTGTCTTCTCCAATCAGGGTTCCTCGAAGAATACGGAAAGGTAAAATGGCCTCAGGGGCATCCGGGGATTGAGGGGCGTTCCGGGAGCAGATCGCACTCCTTGCCAATGCAAAGAGCTTGTGTAATAGTATATCCTGGAATCAAAATTGGGTTATGCCAGCTTAACCTTTATGGTGGGCGCTTGGTGCTATAACCGAATGTGGGGTTCCAGGGTTTCCCAACCTGCCGGCCAATTTGGCCGTGACTGCAATGGAATGGAGGGATGGTTATGAGGAGATTGCTTTGTGCCATAGTCTTTGTCGTGTCGTTGCTCTTGCCAGTGGATGGTATCTCGCAGGATGCTCCTGGTCCTTTGCCTCCTTTGGGCCTGCCGCCTGTACCGTATCCAAAGGATAACCCTCAAAGCCCGGAGAAGATTGCTCTCGGAAAGAAGCTATTCGATGACACACGGTTCAGTTCTACGGGCAAGATCAGTTGCGCTACCTGCCATGTTGCGGAAAAGGCCTTTAC
>CAYZZY010000002.1:21370-26192 GCA_964482745.1 uncultured bacterium | reverse complement strand
TCACCATGACCGAGGTGACTCAGGCCATCGCTTCCTTCGAGCGGGAACAAGTCGCGGGTAACTCTGCCTTTGACAGCTATTTTTACGGCGGCGAGGAGGATGCGCTTACGCCCGCGCAGAAACGAGGTTTCGACCTCTTTGTCAATGAGGCGCGCTGCGTATCATGCCACCGGACCGAGCAGACGCAGGCGCTGTTTACCGACAACCGATTCCACAATATCGGGGTAGGAATCAACGATATTCAAAAGGACATCCCGGGCCTCGCGGGCGAGTTCCTGAAGGCCCAGGCGACTGCCTCCGAGGTCGATGTCAAAGTTCTTTCCGACAAGCGGACATCGGAGCTTGGGCGATTCGCATTGAGCCGTGACTTCGATGATCTTGGATCTTTTAAGACCCCCACCTTGCGCAATGTCAACGTGACGGCGCCGTACATGCACGACGGCAGCCTCAAGACGCTTCGAGAGGTGATGGTGCATTACAACAACGGCGGTGTGACCAATGAAGGAGACCCTGTGAACGATTTTCTCAGCGGCGGGATACGCCCCCTTAATCTGACCGATGCGCAGATTGACGATGTGGTGGCGTTTATGGAAGCGCTTACCAGTCCCGAATTTGCTCAAATGGTCGTGAAGGCCGACAAAGAATAAAGGAGGCGAACATGTGCGCGATAGAGTTAACTCGTCGGAGTTTCCTGAGTAGTGCCGCCGGAATCGCCGCCGGAAGCATCTTGCCTGTGAGCATAGTAAAGCTTGCTTTCGCGGATTCGAACAAGGATTTCACCTTCGCATACATATCCGACTCGCACATCCAACAGATAAAGGGTACAACATTCGTCAGGAACTGGGACCGCGGTTTGATTCGCGCCGTAGCCGAGACCAATCTGCTCGATCCCAAGCCCGATTTCGTGATGTTCGGAGGTGACCTTGCCCAACTGGGCAAGAAAGAAGAGCTTGACCACGGCGCCGAAATGCTTTCCAGGCTAAATAACGATAAGTTACGATGCGTGATGGGAGAGCATGACTATTACCTCGACCTGGGAGACTATTGGTCGGAGTTGTACGGACCACACTATTACAGTTGGGACCACAAGGGAGTGCATTTCGTGACGCTTAACAGTGTTCTCACCTACGACGAATGGACGCACGAACGCTGGCCGACGGCCGAGCAACGTATGCTGGAGATGGCCGGGCTTGACAATCCCAACGGATCGCCGTTCATGGTGGGCGAAAAGCAACTGAAATGGCTCAGCGAAGACCTGAAGAAAGTCAAAAAGGACACGCCGGTCGTGCTGTTCTCACACTCGCCCATTCAGAAGATCTACAAGGGTTGGAATTTCTGGACCGAGGACGCAGAAAAGGTTCAGAAAATGCTCAAGCGCTTTGAAAAGGCCAACGTGATCTATGGCCACGTTCATCAGATCCAGTACAACCAGATCGACAATATCAGCTTCAATTCAGTGATGGCAACGGCCTGGCCCTGGCCGTATCCCAATTCGTATGCGCAGGTAGATGCCCGGGTGCCGCAACTCACCGTGCCAATGAATCGGGCTGATCCGTTCCAGGAGCGCGATGCCACTGGATGGCAACTCATCGACATTGGGAGCGGTCGCGTAACCATGCGGTACAATTTGCACAACAACACGAATCGCACTGTTGCCTACAACCCGAAAACGGGGCGGCCGGAGGATACCCTCTACCAGCGTTCGGAAGGCCGGATACCGCCTCAAACCCACTATTAGAAGGAGGGAAGGATATGTCCAAGAAGACATTAGTATCCGTGGCATTAGCGGCTGTCGTAGCTGTTGTTATTACCATCGGGTTCAGCGTCCAAGCCGACGAGTTTACCGAAAAGGACAAAGAACGCTGGCAGAACGAGTATATGAGCGTAGTGAACAAGGGGCGTGATCTGTGGACCAGCCCCGAACTCGGCACCAACGGCGTGGCCTGCGCCCAGTGCCATCCCAATGCGGCCGATACGCATCCCGAGACGTATCCCAAGTTCCAGCAGCAGTTGGGCAGGGTAATCGCCCTGCGTGACATGATCAACTGGTGTCTCCTGAATCCGCTGGAAGGGAAGCCGCTTGCGCTCGACGACCCTCGCATGGTGGCAATAGAAGCTTATGTCACCTACGAACGGCGGGGCGTGGCATTGGATCCCGGTAAGCACTAAGATTTAAAAAAGGCATCGAGGGCCGGGGTGATTCTTGTTCTCTGAACATTCCCGGCCTCGGTGCAATAACCAAGATGCCTTCGATTACACCTGATTAATCATGGGGCACCGAGATTATGTTTCCGGAAAGTCCTTGAGCCACTGTCGTTCTGCCTCAGTATTTGAGGTGGACTTCATAATCGGTGATCACACAGCCGTCGAAGTAAGAGCCCAGGAGAACGTTTCGCGTAGCGATATCGAATCCTTGCATGCGATTGCGGAAGAAAAGAAACTGAATCGTTACTTGTGTGTCAGCCTCGAGCCACGCGCGAGAAAATTCGAAGGCATAACCGTTATGCCGTTTCGTGAGTTTCTTGACTCCCTGTGGAGCGGCGGATATCGTTAGCGGTGAACTCTATTGAGACTCGTTCAGCGATACTGATGATATTGGTTCAAATTCTTATTTCCCGAGCCCTTCTAAAGTGAAGTCTTCGTTTTCCACTCCGCACGATCTTAGCCTATTCAAATTGCCCTAATCCGCGTCGCGAAATCTCTTTGGAGCGGCAAAAACGGGGATGAATGGGAAGATCGCTTATAACGTGCTTGAGATCATCGCCCCGCCTCAATTGCGGTTTTATCCAGCCTCTTATAAGGAAAATTCTTCCTTCTTGAGTCTTTCGGCAGAAAGGAGTAAACTATTTAACAGATTGATTCCAAAGATGTTAGGCAGGATTTTATCGGAATGGCATAGGGTTTGCTTTTGTCTGGTTATGTATCCGTGTGGCAACAGGACCGAAATGCGACCGAAACGTGCTGTGAGTAAAACACTCTGCCGCGGGTGCGCCGGATACGGACTGGCAAAAGAAATAGCCATTATTATTCCCTTCATTCTTCTCTTTGCCGGCCAATCCGCCGCCGAACCGCAAGCAAAGCTGGAAGCCCACTCGCCAACAGTTCCCCGCAACGGCCGACTGCGCGTAGCGCTGGAGCTGGTGTGGGCGGGAGAGGCCGACCTGTATGATATCCCTCGGCCCGACCTCTCCGACATTCCGGACTTTGATGTGCTCGAAATCGAGATATTCACGGAACGCAGAGGAGACGAGAATCGATTGCGCTATTCGCTCGCGCTGGAGCCCATGAAGGAAGGCGAGTATGACCTCGGGCAGATGAAAGTGGAATACTTCGAAAAGGGACAAGACGTCGCAACGGCGATCGAACTCCCTCAGACCATAATAAAAGTGACCGGTCCCGCCCTCATAGGGCGCAAGGGGAAACTGGCGGTCGCCGTTGGCGCGGTCCTTATAGCATGCGCGGCCGCGGCGGGCTCTATTCTCCGGTCCCGTGAACGCACCCGCAAAACGTCGCGGGACGATCTCGCGGCAAAGCGGCACACGCGGGAGGGGCTGCTGGCGGAACTCGACGCCGCACGCCGTTTTCGGATTGAAGGCGAGACAGGAACCTATCTCGACACCTTGTGCATGCTCGCCGCCTCGGAGAGTTTGAAGCCACATACCCGCAACACAGAGGAACTGAATGAATTGAAGGAAAATGTGAAATTCGGAGATCTCACGCCCTCGCCAGACCAATTGGACGGGGCGGAGAAATCGATTAGAAACGCGATTCGAGAGGCGTTCCCCAATGGGGACGAAGCGGAGCCAGAGTAAGGATTGGAGGAATTTGGGACATGAGCGAAGACATCCAGATGATCACCCAGCGAGTAAAGGAACAGAGCAAGTTCGTACAGACGCTGGCGTCAGAGATTTCGAAAGTGATAGTGGGTCAGAAATATATGGTCGAGCGGCTGCTCGTGGGCCTGCTCTCGAACGGCCACATATTGCTCGAAGGCGTGCCCGGACTCGCGAAGACGACCGCCGTCCGCGTGCTCAGCGAATGCATCGACACAAAGTTTCAACGGATCCAGTTCACACCCGACCTGCTGCCGGCCGACCTTTTGGGCACGCAGATCTACAACCCGAAGGACGGCCAGTTCCGGGTGAAAAAGGGGCCGATATTCGCCAACCTGATTCTCGCCGACGAGATCAACCGGGCGCCCGCGAAGGTGCAGAGCGCGCTTCTGGAAGCAATGCAGGAGCGCCAGGTGACGATCGGCGGGGAGACTTTTTTCCTCGAAGAGCCTTTCCTCGTCCTCGCAACCCAGAACCCGATAGAACAGGAAGGCACGTACCCGCTGCCCGAGGCACAGGTGGACCGGTTTATGCTCAAGCTGAAGATCACCTATCCCACGAAGCAAGAGGAAAAGGAGATAATGAACCGGGTCGTCGTCGGGTCGGATTTCCATCTCAAACCCGTCATCACACCCAAAGACATAGTCGACGCGAGAGAGGTCGTGAATTCCATCTATATCGATGAGAAGATAAAGGACTATATCGTAAACGTCGTCTTCGCGACGCGCGAGCCCGCAAGCTACGGGATGCCTGAGCTTGACGGCCTCATAGAATACGGGGCTTCGCCGCGAGCTTCTATCTATCTCAGCCAGACAACCAGGGCCTACGCCTTCATGCAGGGACGCGGCTATGTGACGCCGCAGGACGTCAAGTCAATCGGGATGGACGTATTGCGCCACAGGGTAATCGTATCCTATGAAGCAGAGGCGGAGGAGATGTCCTCGGAAGATATCATCCGCAAAATTTTCGACCACGTTGAAGTGCCGTGA
>CAYZZY010000002.1:0-21270 GCA_964482745.1 uncultured bacterium | reverse complement strand
GATGTCCTCGGAAGATATCATCCGCAAAATTTTCGACCACGTTGAAGTGCCGTGAAGAATAGTTCAGCGCAGTATAGTCGCAACCAGAAACTGATTCTCACCACAGAGACACGGAGAAAAGCTGAACCATTGAAATAAAGAAGAACTTTAACACAAGGGCACGAAGACACAAAGAACAAAAACATTAGAACCGCAGATGCACGCAGATAAACGCAGATTTTGTAGGGGCGGTTCGCGAACCGCCCCTACTTACAACCAAAGATTTCCAGAGATGTCCCATGGAAATCACAAAGTTAAGTTAAAGGTGCGTAGCCCATGGCCATACTCCCAAAAGAGATCCTAAAGAAAATCCGGCGGATCCAGATCTACACGAACCGCACCGTCAACGATGTGCTCGCGGGACAGTACCGGAGCGTGTTCAAGGGACGCGGAATGGAATTCGCGGAAGTTAGGGAATACCAGGACGGCGACGACGTGCGCTTCATAGACTGGAACGTGACCGCCCGTATGGGGCGCCCCTATGTGAAGCAGTTCGCCGAGGAGCGCGAAATGACGGTCATGCTCATGGTCGACGCGTCGGGCTCGGGCCGGTTCGGATCAGTCAAACAGACAAAGAACGAGATCGCCGCCGAAATCGGCGCGCTCATCGCATTCTCCGCAATCCGAAACAACGACAAGGTCGGGCTGATAATATTCACCGATCGGGTAGAGAAATTCATCGCCCCGAAGAAGGGGCGATCGCACGTGCTTCGTGTGATCCGTGAGATACTCTATTATCAGCCACAGGGCAGAGGAACCGACGTTGCGGCCGCAATCGAGTATCTCATGCGAGTGACATTGAGGCGCAGCGTGGCGTTCCTCATCTCCGACTTCATCGCGACGGGATACGGGAAAAAGCTGCGCGCGGCCAACCACCGTCACGACATGATAGCCATGAGGATAGTCGATCCGCGCGAACTGGAGTTGCCCCCTGTCGGGCTGATTCATCTTGAAGATCCCGAGACCGGCAAGAGGGTACTCGTGAACACGCGTAGCGCAAAGCTGCGAAGTCGATACGCGCAACTGGTAAAAAAGCGTCTTGCAGACCAGACGAAGGCCTTTCGCTCGATGAACGTAGATCACGTGGAGATCCGGACCGATCTCTCCTATGTGGAGCCGCTGGTGAGATTTTTCCGGATGCGCGAGCGAAGGCTTGCCACCGGCAGGTAAATGGCATGGAAAATGAAGACTTTTTTTAGAACTCGGGATGTGCTCCCGGCGATATTTATTGTGCTGCTCACCGTTTCGGCTGCATGCAACGGCGACAAGGGGCAATCCGTCGCGGTCCGGCCCGAACGCGCCGCCGTTGAATTGAGCGTGCAGGTCGACCGGGCTGTCGCCCACCCTGGCGATATCATAACACTCACGCTGCGGGCCGATTACCGGATGGATGTTTCGCTGGGGCTGCCGGACATCTCCCCCGCCCTGTCTGAGTTCCGCATCGTCAGCTCCGATTCATCAACGCCTGTGGAAAAAAGCGACCGGTTCATCGCCGAGCGATGGTACAAGCTACAGACCGACACAGCCGGTTCCTATATCATAGATCCAATCGAAGTGACCTATGTCTCGCCGACCGGCGAACCGGAGATCGCGAAGACGCCGAAGCTCTTTATCGAAGTCGAATCTTTGCTCGGTGAAGAGGGTGAGGCCGAAGACATCCAGGACATCAAGCCGCCGGTATCGATTACCTCCTATCGCGTTTTCATTCTAATACTGGCAACCCTGGCCGGCGCCATCCTCTTGATTTTGCTTGCGCGTCACTTCTTCAACCGCTGGAGAACCAGGGTCAGAGCCAGGAAACTCGCGCCCAGACCGGCACACGAGGAGGCGCTGGAGGCGCTGGAGAATCTATTGAAAAAGAGGCTCATCGAGAAAGGGCGAGCGAGAGAGTTCTGCTTCGAGATTTCAGAGATCTTCAGGCGCTATATGCAGGCGCGCTTTAGCTTTCCCGCGATCGACCTGACGACGGAGGAGATCATCCCCCACGTCGAAAGCAACGGCATTGTCGCGGAAGCCCTCAGACCGGTGGCAAAGGAATTCCTCATCAATACCGACCTGGTGAAATTCGCCAAGCATCAACCACCCCGGGAGGAGATGGACGCGATAGTCGAGCATACGAGGACATTTATCAATAGAACCGCCGTCGTCGCAGACCCTGCGGCGGAAGATACTGCAGGTGGTGAAGCAAAATGAGCATGTTCCGTTTTGAAGATCCATGGGCGTTATTGCTCGCTTTCGGCGTGCCGCTCCTGATCTTCTTCAGCCTGAAGCTGAATAAGACAGGGAGCGTCAGGTTCCCGACTCTCGGATTCTTGAGTCAGTTGGAGGCCGGCTCTATTTTGCCGGTTTGTGGTATCCCGGTGGCACTGCGTTCGCTGGCGTTTTTGCTGCTCGTCGTCGCCCTTGCGAGACCCCAGCTCGGTAATAAGAGCACCGAAATCCTGAGCGAAGGAGTCGACATCATACTCGCCATCGATACTTCGGGCACTATGGAAGCTCTGGATTTTGTCGCAGACAGGGAAAGGGTGACCCGTCTCGATGCGGTCAAGGGCGTTGTGAAGGATTTCGTCGCTGATCGCGAGAACGACAGGATAGGAATGGTCGTGTTCGGCACTCATGCGTTTCTGCAGTGTCCCCTCACGCTCGATCACGGGGTGCTGTTCAGTCTTCTGGAGAGAGCCGAGATCGGGATGGCCGGCGAATATACCGCGATCGGATCCGCCGTAGCTCTCAGCGCGAGCAGGCTGAAGCAGCTCCCGGCCAAGGAAAAAGTGATTATCCTGCTGACCGACGGGATTAACAACCGCGGCAAGATATCCCCCGAAACCGCTGCCGACATTGCAAAAACACTGGGAATCAAAGTCTACACGATCGGTGTCGGCACAAAGGGGAAGGCCCCATTTCGTGTCCAGACGCTCCTCGGCGATCGGGTCCGATACGAATATGTTCCACTCGATGAGGAAGCCCTGCGGCAGGTGGCAAAAAAAACGGGAGGCAAGTACTTCAGGGCGACAGATACCGAAGCGCTCAAGAATATCTATGAAGAGATCAGCAAGATGGAGAAGACCGAGGTAAAGATGAAGGAATACACCCAATATTTCGAGCTTTATCCCTGGCTCGTTTTTCCGGCGCTGGCGCTATTGATCGCCGAGTTCGTGCTCAGGAACTCGCTGCTGAGGCAGCTTCCATGATGGAGAGAAAATGAGATTCGGAAATCCACAGAATTTCTATCTGCTCCTGCTTGTGCCCGTGCTGGTTCTTATCATCTATTACGGGATATCGAAAAAGAAGGCAGCGTTGCAGAGATTTGCCGGCGAGGCCCTGCTTCCACGAATCGTGTCCGGATACAGCAGTTTTCGATACAACATAAAGGCCGGCATGTTTGTGGCGGCAGCCTTTTTCCTGGTGCTCTGCCTTCTCGGTCCACGGTGGGGTTTCCACTGGGAAGAGGTGAAACGGCGAGGGGTGGACATTGTCATCGCCTTCGATACATCAAAAAGCATGCTCAGCCAGGATGTGAAGCCCAACCGTCTCGAGCGCGCAAGGCGGGAGGTGTACGACCTGATACACATGCTGAAGGGAGACAGGATAGGCCTTGTTGTCTTCTCGGGAGGCGCGTTTCTTCAATGCCCGTTGACGCTGGACTATGGTGCGTGCCTCATGCTTCTGGACTTCATCGACACGACCGTTGTCCCCCAGGAGGGGACTATGCTTGCCGGGGCGATTAGAAAATCAGTCGAGGCGTTCGACGATGAGGAGCACAGCGCGAAGGCCATTGTCCTCATATCCGACGGCGGCAACCTGGAAGGCGATCCCGTTGCAGCCGCGCGCGAGGCGGGCAAAAAGGGGATCAAGATATATACAATCGGCATCGGGCGGGAGGACGAGGAAGTGCCAATCCCCCTGGATAAGGGCGGATTCAAATACAATGAGGGCAAGATGGTGACAACGAAACTGGAAGACGAGGTCCTCCAGGAAATCGCCCACGCCACAGGCGGGGTGTATGTCCGTTCCATAACGGGCGACCTCGACCTTGATAAGATATATTATGAAGAGATCCACAAGAAAATGGAAAAGCGGGAGATCCAGAGCACCCGGCGCAAACAGTGGGAGGAACGCTTCCAATGGCCCCTGCTCGCGGCAGTGGCGCTGCTGTTTGTGGAGGCGGTAGTGGGAGAGAGGCGGAAGAATGCTGCGGGCTAGCATAATCGCGACAATCGGGATGGTTTTGATCGGATCCTCTGCCTTTGCGGAGACTGCAACGGGCTCGGTTCGTGCCGGCAATACTCTCTATCAAGAGGGGAACTATGAGGAAGCCCTGAAGAAGTACAAAGCCGCGCAGGTAGAGTCGCCCAAAGACGAGCGCATAATGTTCAACCTCGGCGCCGTCCAGTACAAGCTCGGCCAATACGAGGAGGCGCTTGCCGAACACCTGAGATCGGCCCAGGCTGAAGATCCGGGCATCGGAGCACAGAGTCATTATAACGCCGGCAACGCGCTGTACCGGGCCGGTCGCCTGGAAAACGCTATTGAGCAGTATCTCCAGGCCCTGGAGATCAATCCGCAAGACGAAGATGCAAAATATAACCTTGAGTTCGTCCGCCGTGAGATGGAGCGCAGGAAACAGCAACAGCAACAGCGTCAGCAGGAACAACAGCAGAAGCAAGATCAGAAGAAAGACGAGAGCCAGCAAAAAGAAAAGCAGGACAAGCAGAAATCGGAAGACCAGAAAGAAGATACACAGCAGCCGGACCCTCAGCAAGAGAAGAAAGAGCAGGAGGGCGAACAGCAACAAGAGACGGCCCCGGAAACTCCCCCCGAAGAGCAGCAGGCCGGTCAACCCGAAAGCCCGGAGGAGCGGCAGGGACAACAACCTTCCCAGGAACAGAGCATGGACGAGAAGAATATGGAACGCTGGCTTGACGCCGTTGAAGCCGAGACGGCAGAGAATATGAAGGAATTTCTCAGGAAGCAGCAGCCCACAGGGGAAACGCGCAAGCAGAAGGATTGGTGACGGCCGGCCATCGGAAGAGAAGCCGCAGGCTAATCGTTTCTGAAGAATGCGATAAATCAAGTATGCACATAATTAGAATCCAACGACAGCTATCGAACACAATCCGGATATCGCCGAGGTGTGGTCGAGCCAAAAGTGTCGCGCTTGCGCTGCTACTGATGGTTGCCATAATCGTTCCGTATACGGCCGTGACGGCCGCCGATGCAGAACTCAAGATCGAGCCCACACTGGACAGATCCAGTATAGCGTTGGGCGAACAGACGTCGCTCAGAGTAAGCATAAGCGGTCCGAGCGGTTTCTCCGAACCCGACATCCCACAAGTCAGCGCCGTTGACATAACGCTTCAAGGACGGACGCAAAGTGTACAGATACTCAACATGAAAGTGGAATCCTCGAAGATATTCACCTATGCGGTCGTTCCGCGCAAGGTTGGAGAGTTCTCAATCGGCCCTGTCCGAATAAAACGTCGCGGGCAGACCTATGAAAGCAAGACGGTCAAATTATCCGTAACCGAATCCGTTCAGGAGCAGGCCGACACCGAGCCAAGGAATGTCATAGTAGAGGCTACCGTCGACAACACCACCCCTTATATCGGCCAGCAGATAACGCTTTTGTTCCGCTTCGCCAGGAGTAACAACGCTCGAATCAGGAATGCCGGTTATCAGATGCCCGACCTGACCGATTTCTGGAACGAAGGCGCGGAAAGCAAGCACGAATATCGCCAGAGAATAGACGGCGTCGAGTATCTCGTCACCGAGATAGCAATTCCGCTTTTCCCAATGAGAGAGGGCGCCGTCACCATAGACGAGATCGCGATTCATTATGATGAAGTCGTGGCCTCAAAGCGTACCCGCCCGGGCCGTCAGCATGTGGATCCCTTCGGAAGAGACCTGTTCAACGACGATTTTTTCGATCTGTTTCGATCGGAGCAACTCGTGAGGCAGACCCGTAATGCCAAGCCGATTGAGATCAACGTGCGCCCTCTGCCTGCAGAAGGCAGGCCGGAGAATTTCAAAGGGGGTATCGGCAGTTTCAGCGCGACCGCACGCCTGAGCGAGGAAGAGGTAAAGGCAGGAGAATCGGTCACCCTCACCGTAGTGATAAGCGGGCAGGGGAACATCAGGGACCTATCAGATCCGGATCTGGAAATTAAAGGTGTCAAGACATACTCGGACACTCCCTCTGTAGATGTGAAGAGTTTCGACGACAAGATCATGGGAGAGAAGGTATTCAAGCTTGCCCTGGTGCCTCAGGAAGCCGGTGAGATCGAAATCCCGAATGTGTCGATTCCGTTCTTCAATCCGGAAAGCAAGAGATATGAGATTGCGGCCTCCGCTCCATTGAAGCTCAGCGTTCTTCCTTCCTCGGAGGAATCGCTCCCGATCGTACCGGCCATCGAAGCTCAAAAAGCCGGCGCCAGGATCGCATTGCCGCAACGCGATATCCTTCCGATTCATGAAAGATTCGGCCCCATCACGAGCAGCCGCTATGAAGCATGGCTGAGCGGCCTCCGGCCTATCACGTACCCGCTTCCGTTAATCATTTACGCGGCCTGTTTCGTATATGCCAGGCGGAAAGAAAAGTTGAGAACTGATACTGCATTCCGACGCCGCACGCTTGCCTCAAAAACAGCGGATCATCATATCAAAAACGCCGCGAACGCTTTCAATAGCAAGAAATGGGACATGGTCTTCACCGAATGCTCACGCGCGGTGACAGAATATCTAGCCGACAAGCTCAATGTGCCTGCCAGCGGGCTCACGCCTGCCGATATCGAATCCGCCCTGTCGGCGATGGGTATGACTCACGGGCTTTTGACAGAACTGGTGCAGTTTCTGGAAGGCTGTGATTACCGCCGCTTCGCATCATCGGGCGAGAGCGCGCATGAGGCTCGCAATTATATTGATAAGGCCCATAGAATAATCGAGCGGCTGGAGCAGGAAAGGACGATCAATCGATGAGTGGCGCCGGGAGATTCTGGGTGAAGTGTTTGGTATACGCGCTTCTTGTTGTCGCTTTGCCAACAGGCGTCACGACGGAGGCGTTCGCGGAGAACGGCAACGAATACGCCACCGTTCCGGCCGGGCAGATAGACGACGTATTCGACATCGCGAATGAAGAATACAAGGCCGGTAATTACACGGACGCGATCAGGCTTTATAGGGGACTGCTTCAGGGTTCGGGAACAAAGACGGCGGATATTCAGTATAATCTCGGCAACAGCTATTTCAAGCTGCACGAATATGGAATGGCGATTGCCTCGTACAGGCGTGCCCAAAAGCTTGCGCCAAGAGACCAGGATATCCTTGCAAATCTTCGATTTGCGCGCGAGACGAAGAGAGACAAGATTGACCAGCCCAGGAGCACGGAACTGATGAGCGAGGTATTCTTTTTCCACTACGGAACGAGCCGGACCGAAGCGGAAACCATCTTCCTCTGTGGCTACTTCGCCGCGGCGATTGCCGGGTCCACCTATCTGTTTTGGAAGAAAAAACCTCTTCGATGGTTGACCCTCGGCGCCCTTGTTGTGACACTGATATTTGGCGCTTCCACGGGCCTTCGCTGGTATCAAAAGGCAACACCCAATGAAGCGGTTGTTGTGGTCAAGGAGACAGACGTTCACACGGGGCCGGGAGACAATTACATGGGATCTTTCGACCTTCACGACGGCACCGAGGTGACAACCCGCAAGAGCGAAAACGGGTGGTACCAGATGGAACTTCCCGATGGAAGACGTGGATGGATCAGGGAGTCACATCTTGAAATCATATAGTGAGCACGTTTCATGGATTATCTGGATGAATTAGAACAGAAATTCTCAGAAGCCGGTGCGGACGACCGGGCCAGTCTTTTGCTCGCCGCAAAGGAATTCATCACGGCGAAGAGAGAGGACGTGCACCGGATGCACTTCGACGGCGCGAGCGGCGCCGCAGTCGTGGCCCGATATACCGCCCTTGCAGACGCATTGGTGAAAGCGATATATTCCATTGGCGGCAAGGCGGGCACTATGCGTTCCGCCCATGCAATTATCGCCCTTGGCGGATATGGCCGGGAAGAACTCTGTTTCAGTTCCGATCTCGATATAATGGTCCTGCATGAAGGGCGGTTGAACCAAGAACTTGAAGCGCTGAACGATTATCTCCTGCATTTCCTATGGGATCTGGACTTCAGGGTGGGACACAGCATCCGGTCGATAAGTCAATCGCTGAAGATCGCTAAACTGGACGACACGGTCCGCACATCGATGCTCGAATCCAGGATTCTCGCGGGCAACGCGTCGACATTCGACAAGTTCACCAAGAAACTGTTTGCCCAGTTGAATTCCGGGGGCGCCAAACGCTTTATCCGCAAAAAGGAGAAAGAGCGAGGCCGCAGTTACCGCGAGGCAGGCGATGACATATTCCATCCCGAGCCGAATATCAAAAATACCGCTGGCGGGCTCCGCGACTATCATACCGGCGTCTGGATCGCGCTTGCGCGGTACAGGCTGAAGACACCTCGCGACCTTCTCAATGCAGGTCTCCTTCGCGAGGAACAGTTTCTGCGACTCAGGCGAGCGCTGGATTTTATGTGGCGCGTGCGCAACCAGATACATTTTGAACAAGGATCTCCGGAGGATCTGCTTACTCCGCAGCGACAGGAACACATCGCGCATGAATTCGGGTACCGCGCCTCTCGGGGCGCGCTCGCCGTGGAACTCTTCATGCAGGATTATTACATCCATGCGTCTGAACTCCATCGCTTCTACCAGGAGATGCTTCGCCTGGGAGGTCTTCCTAAAAGACGCCGGCGGAAGGACGACGTCGCTCGCGGCGCTAAAGTCGAACGAGGCCTGAGGATTGCAGGTCGACAAGTATATGTTCCCTCGGGAGATGAAAACTGGTTTCGTGAAAATCCGGCGAGATTGCTGGAGGTCATCTGGTATTCGCAGAAGCAGGGATTCACCCTGAGCAGCAATACGATCTGGAAAATGAAGGCAAACCTCGACCTCATCGACGACCAGTTCCGAAGGTCTCCCGTCGCAAGGGACTACTTCATGGCGATCCTCTCCGATCTCAAGCGGGTCGGCTCGAATGCAAGACAAATGAACGATATCGGCATCCTGGACCGTTTTTTGCCGGAGTTCGCGGCCATCAAGGACGTCGTGAGATACCATACATTTCATCAACACCCCGTCAACGAGCATACGCTGCGAGCGCTTGAGAACCTGTCCGCGATCCCGCACCTCGAAGAGTTGGGAACAGATGCTCTCAAGCAGATTCTTCTTGAGGTAAAGACCCCCGGCCTTTTGTCGCTGGCAATACTCCTTCACGATCTGGGCAAGGGAGAAGAGGGGTCGCATGTTGAAAAGGGAATTCACATTGCGGAGGCGGTGGGCAAGCGACTCGGATTGAACCAGAAGCAGATGAGCGCTCTGGTCTTCCTGATCCGCAACCATCTCGAGATGACGCACCTGAGCCAGTATCGCGATCTCGACGATCCGGAAATCATCCGCTCGTTTGCCTCTGAAGTCGGAACACAGGAAAACCTGAACCTGCTTTACCTGCTGACCTTCGCCGATCTGTACGCCGTACGGCATGGTGAATGGAATGATTGGAAATCTGCCCTTTTGTATCAGCTTTACAGCCGCACGCGGCAAGTGCTGGAGGATCCATCTATCGCCGAACAGGAACACTCCGAACACTGGAACACTCCGAAGGCCAGAGCGATCTGCGAATTTCTTCCCAAAAAGGATTCTAATCTCGTCAAAAAGCATCTCAAACTCATGTCGCCTCGTTACTCTGCCATCTTCTCTCCCGAAGACATTGCAGGGCATATGCGGATGATTGCATCCTTACGCAAAAGGAAGACGGCCCTAAAATGTGCGCCCCTCCGAAATTATTCGCTGTCGCAGATAACCATTTGCGCAAAGGACCGCCCCGGACTGTTCGCCGAGATAGCCGGCGCGTTTGCCTCCCAGCAGGTGAGCGTGTTAGGCGCCGCGATCTTTACCCGCTCCGATGGGGTGGCGATCGACAGTTTCTACGTCGTCGACGGAGAGACGGACAGTTCTCTTGAGGAGACGAAATGGGATATAGTGAAGGAGTGTTTGCGAAAAGTGCTCAGAGGCGAACGCGATGTGGCGACGCTCATCCGTCACGCCGAACGGAGTCCGCGCGTATTTCAGAGGACGATGTCTTCTCTGAGAAGACGCGTTCGTTTCGATAACGGCGTTTCGGCGACGCATACGGTCATTGATATTGAGGCCCCCGACAGAATCGGCCTGCTCTATGACATTGCGTCCACTCTCTTTGGCCTGGGGTTAAACATTTCGGTTGCCCGCGTGGCGACCGATGTTCGCCAGGCGCGTGACGCCTTCTATGTTGACGATGGGGCCGGTGGCAAAATAACAGACCCCTTGCGAATAGAGGAAATCAAGAAAAGAATAGAGGAGGTGCTTGAACCGGACCGAAAACCTTCGGCCGCCGGAGATGATAAAGGAGAAAAACTGCACTTGATAGATAACGATGGTGAAATGAAGACGGAAAAGGAGAGTTTGAAAACATGACAAACACTCAGAAGGCAACGATAGCAGTCACGTCAATGATATGCATCGCTCTGGCGTTAGTATTGATGTCGCCCGCTCAAAGCCCGGCGGCAGAGAGCAACGCAGCGATCGAACTCGAGAACATCTTTGTGGGTGTCGCGGAGAATGCGCAGCCCAGCGTCGTCCATTTAAAGGCGGAGAGAAGCCCGCTCAAAGGATTGGAACAGCTTGAGGAGGAGGAACTCTTCAAGATTTTCCCATTCCCACACATGGACCCGAACAAGCTCCGTGCCCAGGCGATGGGTTCAGGGGTGATCATAGACAAGGACGGTTATATCCTCACCAATAACCATCTCGTCGAAGGGGCCGATGAAATCACGGTGAGAATCATCAATTCCGAAGACGACAAGGGAAGGGAATATGAAGGTCAAATAGTCGGGCGAGATCCGGCCACCGATCTGGCCGTAATTAAGATAAATGCAGAGGAGCCTCTGCATGCGGCCAAACTCGGTGATGCCTCCAAGCTCAAAGTCGGCCAATGGGCAATCGCTATCGGTGATCCGTTTGGACTCGAGAAAACGGTGACTGTCGGAGTCATAAGCGGGTTGGGCCGTTCCGATTTTAGAGGGCCACTGGGCAGAGTGAGGTATCAGAATTTTATACAGACCGACGCTTCCATCAATCCGGGTAATTCCGGCGGGCCGCTGCTGAATATTGATGGAGAAGTGATCGGCATAAACACCTTTATCCAGGCCGCCGGATCGGGGCTGGGCTTTGCCATTCCAATCGATATGGCACAAGAGGTCTACGCGCAGCTCGTCGAACACGGCGAGGTCATCAGAGGGTTTCTCGGCGTAGGTATAGGTGAACTGGATGAAGGGATGGCGGCCGCTCTGAAAGTACCCGACCTGAGAGGCGCGCTGGTCGAAAATGTGGTCCCTGATTCTCCCGCCGAGAAAGCCGGACTTCGCCACGGAGATGTAATACGGAAAGTGGATGATCTGGAAGTCGAAGACCCCAAAATGCTCATGGATGTCATCTCACATATGAGCCCGGGCGAAAAGGTTCACATTGCCCTCTGGCGAAAGGGAAACGAAAAGGAATTCGATATCGAACTGGCTAAATTCCCGGAACAGGTTGATGTGGCAAAGAAAACAGAGAAAAAGAAAAACCTCATCGGGCTCTCGGTCGAAGAGGTTTCTGGAGAAATGGCGGCGCCTGCCGGCAAAGCGGTCATAGTCACCGATGTCAGGACCGACAGCCCGGCTGACGAGGGAGGGCTCCTCAAGGGCGACATCATCCTTGAGATTAATATGGAGGAAGTGCACAGCGTTGCCGAATTCCAGGATATTGTCGCGAATCTGGAGCGTGGCCAGTGGGTAAGCTTTTATATAAAGCGAGGCAGACAAACAATTTATAAAGCGCTCAAGATCCCGGCAGACGAAAAATAACATCCTGCATATGCACCGGCGGAAGGAAGTTATTCTTCCTTTCGCCGGAATCTTGTATAGATGCAAGAAAGCGGCTTCCTGAGATTCTCCGCGTGTATGCCGGCGAACGATAGAGCCGATCAGAATGGCAAAAGCGGCCGGTGATAAGAGAGATACAGAACGAGAGCCAAAATTTCCAGCCAGCCTAAGGCCAACACCAGCGTTTCTCGTTTTTTTAGTTCTTCTCCAATTTAGTTGGTAACCCTTAATAGATGTTTTTTTCATCAAAGGGATCCTTGGTGTAACGGCTTATACAGAAATGGCTTAGACTCATTCCCTCGACCGATAATTTGCGCCCAGTGTTTCTTGGCTCGTACTTAGCGGCTCTCCGTTTGTTGCGGGTTGAGAGCAAGAGCCGACATCCTGTTTTACTTTTGAGACGGATACGTCCAGTAACGAACTTACAAAACAAGGGAGATCCAAACCACTTAGCAAGGCTTGTAAACCTTTATCTTTCAGCCACTTCAGGTGAAAATCACCGGAAGTCAGGCAACTCTTTTGGAGAAGAACCGCTTTTTTAATGAAAAATCCACGTTTTTTGTTGTATTTTAAAATAAGTGTGCTATAATATCTCTGATGGGAGACTAGAGGAGGTTTCTATGTCTATTGGTAAAATTATCAGAAAGAGGCGCCAAGAGATTGGGATGAAGGCAAACGAGTTGTCTCGCCGGATCGGTGTGAGTCAGAGTTTCTTGAGCAATATCGAAAACGATCTGAAGTTGCCTCGTTTTCTACTGCTCCACAAAATAGCTCTTGAACTCAAAATGAGTTTGGCGGCGTTTGACGATATTGAAGGTGAAGGCAAGAGCTTTTATGCGAAAGGCATAAAAGCATCAGGACGCGAGCTTGCCATCCTTCGTGACACCGCCTTTGCGCCGATGTTCGAGAAGGACGGCCTGGGAAACCTTTCGACCCTGGCCAAGAAGGAACTCGCCGAGTTCTATAGAGAAGTCAAGGCGATGGACAGTGAGAAAAGGAATCCGGACGGTACATTAAAGGATTAAGAACAAACCAGCCCGGAGGAGAGACCATGCTGTATACTACCTTGGAGAAGTTGGAAAAAGAAACCGACTTCGGATTCAATCAGCGGCCGCTCGGTTACGGTGACTTTAAGCGTATTTGCAGAAAATTTGAGATCCCTGTAAAAGAAAAGCCCATGCTGAGCGAACTCAAGGGAATTCTTACATGGTACAATGGCAACCCATATGTATCAATAAGTTCTCGTCTGCCCGAGCGTGAACGCACATTTGTGGGATTCTGCGAACTGGGCCATTTCTTCTTGCATGACAAGAGCAACCACTTTTTCACAAAAATGCGTGATAAGTGGCAGTTGGGAGAGATGGAGTATCAGACGCACGTTTTTGCCTACTTGTGTCTTGTTCCTACGCCCGATCTTGTGGAGATGTTTACCAACCGAAAAGACGCCGGCAAGCCGATGGATTTTCGCTATCTGAATGAACTGTCCGAGTTGTACCACACTACGTTCCAGATAATCGATTCGAGACTGCGGATATTTTACGATTATATCTTTACTCGTCCGGAAATACTGAGTCGCTCGGTGTGGCCGGTATAACTCCCCGCCACAGGTTCAAAATCGCTCCAGCCATTTCGATATAAGCATGTCTTCCACCATCATAACCCGCTTATCATCATTGCCAAGAACATAATATGAGCCTGGTTCGCCCGTTTTGTTTCCGACTGTCAGCCTCAGCGGCTCCTCTTTGCCGGCGTATGAGAGACTGATGGTGAAGACCGAAGAATCAAATCCATACTTCTCGCCGTCTTCCCCTATCGGTTCAATGATGCTGTACTTCAATTCTCTCAGATCCCAGAGCAGTTGATCTATTTCAAATGACTCCATGTCGAGAGTAGATGGAACTTCCCAGTTGGCGCCTTTCAGTTCGATCGAAAACGAGTTCTCCCCTTTGCCGACCTCGATCTTGTTGATATCAGACGTATTAAAGCGAAGCACGGACTTGTCCTTGATCTGATCGGGGGCAATAGTAAGCTTTTCAAGGAGGTGCGTGTCGACGCCGAACAGTTCTTGTCCTTCTCCAGTCGTTGCATAGGCCTCGGTATCGCTTTCGCCCGCGAAAAGGTGCAGCGAAAACGGGCTTTCCTTCTCTTGCTCCCAGACAGCAAGTTCGATCAAAGGCTCTTTCGTAACAGATTCAACCTTTTCCGTCTCTTCAGGTTCCAGGAAACGGGCCGCCTTTGCGTCGAGCAGATCGGTAAGAAGGCTGTCAACGGCGTCTTCGTCAGCGAAGGCCTGCTCTGGCTCAATCAGGTTCCATTTATCCGGCTCGTCTTTTGCCCGTTCGAGAGTCATTGTTCCGGCAGGCGATTTCAGATGCAGTTTAATAATGTCGGCACGGCCGATCTTCGCCAGTCGCCTGTCACGCCACTCGTTAATGTCCGTCGAAAGCTTCTCGAATATGTCGAGATCGAGCTTCAGTACTTGCGGGCTTTCATTCCTTCGCGCGAAGATGACTTCTGAATCCGGGGCGGGCATTTTGCCGAACGCAAGGATTCTTGTCGCATCCTCTGTTTGAATCTTTATGAGGGCCGGGGGATCCATAAGGCCATATTCTTCAAGATCGCGGGCCTCTTCTTCGACAAATTCCTTGACTCTCGCATACTTGATCGAGTCGAGCATGGCGGTGATCCTGCCGGTATCGATATCGTATTCTTGCTCCTGCCACACTATCCAATTACCATCTGAACCTTTTGTGAACGAGAGAGTCTGGCCGTCGCGGGTAATGGTCAGGGCCGTGACGTCAGGCGCCTCGAAATTAAAAACGGTTTTATCACGAAGCTCAAAAAGGGTTTTGCTGACGCGCGTCTTTACCTCATTCTTTGCCGTGAAAATCAGATTTTCATCGAATTTTTTGATATAGAGGGTGTCGCCAACAGGCGTCGACCCTCCTAAGAGAAGTCCCGCAATTCTTCCTTGCGCGTCATCAATATCCACTCCCGCCTCCGGCTCGACGAGGCCGAATTGACCGAGGTCGGTTTGAGGGCCGAGGTCGCGCTCGTATTTGAGGTCCGCCAGGGTTTTTACGATCTGTTCGACCGTCCCCTGTTCGGCCGGCGCGGTCACGGGCTCCCTTATTTCCCACTTACCGTCATGCTTTTCCGCGACAATCGTCTGGCCGGGTCTGCGCAGCGCCAGCCTCATGGCATTCTCGGGATCGAAAGAGAAAAGAAGCTCCGCCTTCTGTTCGGCTTCGCGTCGCGCCTCCCCTCCCTTTATCTCATAAAAATAAAGAAAAGCAGCCAGCGCCGCGAACACAGCGAGGAATAGCAGGGTGCGCCTGTAACTCACGGGTGCTTGCTCCTTCTCACAAACGCGTAGATACCGCCGATAAATACGATACCCGGCAGGATAATTACTGGCAGCAGGAACAGCATCCTCGCTTCGGATGCCGTCAGGACCACGGGTGTGGTCTTTGCTTCTTTGGGCGGGATCGCTATCAGTGCCTCCTCTTGTCCGAGCCAGTTGAGCGTATTCATGAACATGACAGAGTTGCCGGACAGGTTCACCCTCGAATTGGTTGTGAATTCGGAATCGCCGAATACAACTATGGCGGCCTGTTTGGCCTCGCTGCCGTCTTCCTCCCCGGCTGCAGGGATATCCATTTCCGCAACGGCCACAAGCGTAATGGGGCCGGGCGTATCCGCCTCCGGATCAAAAGAGGCTGTGCCCTGCTTCAAAGCTTCGATATCGGATTCCGCCCAACTGCCCTCGCCGGTCTTCGCAAGCCATGTCGTGCGAATCCCTGGAACCTCGACGGTTTCAATCGAGCGGGCGACAGCGAAAATCGAGGCAATATTGAGTGTTCTCGTAATCGGGTGCTGTGCGGAGTAGTTCGTAAGAATGGGCGAAAGGGAATCTCCCCCAAACAGCCTGCTCGTTCGGTCGACCACAACATCATCGCCCAATACAATCCCGAATTTCTCAAGGAATGGTGTGAGCGAGGGGGCGGTGTTCGGATCAAGAAGGAAGGCAGATTTTCCTCCGCCTTCGATGTATTGTTTTATCGCCTCAAGTTCCGGTTCGAAGAGATCTTTTTTTGGACCACACACAACAAGGACGGCGCAGTCATCCGGCGCCTTTTCTTCCCGCATCAACAAGAGTTCTCGTGGCTCGTAGCTTTTGTCCTGGAGCAGCTTCTTGACAACGCTCAGGCCGTCTTCGCCCGTATTGTCGAGAGATGGTTCGCCGTGGCCGGTCAGGAAACAGACGACTTTCTTCTCGCCGCGAGTGACTTTGATAAGCGCATTGGTTGCCGCCTCTTCGTTCAGGTCAGTCGTCGCCTCGCGCCCTATGTCGCCTTCAAAAAACACGACGGGTATCCCATAATTGCGCACATCGTATTCGATGGCCATATTCGGATTGAGCATTGGATCGACCAGATCGACTTCCAGTTGGTCGGATTCGTATTTGTATAAGTCGAACAGAGCCTGCGCTTCTTCATAGGCCGGGCTTCCTTTGCTCGCGAATACGGTTACCTTTATCTTCCCGTCCAGTTCACCGAGCACATTGCGAGTCTGCTCGGAAAGGCTGTGGCGTTTGTTCTCGGTGAAATCCTTGCGCCAGTGATGGCGGTAGGACAGGACCTGAATGATGCCGAAGATGCCTATGGCGAGCACGATCAGAATCGCCGTGTTCATTCCGTAACGTGTCGAAAGTTTAAGTCGTTGGGCCATGGGTCACGCCTTCCCTTTCCACTTTGCGACCTCCAGGGAACGAAGTGTCAGAAACATGAAGAAAGCGGCAAACATCAAATAATACAGGAGATCGTGACTGTCGAGCACGCCGCTGCCGAAGTCCTCCATATGAATGAACAGCGAAAGGTCTGTGAGCACTACATTGTAAGGCGGCGGCATCAGGTTCTCGGCCGCTCCAAGAAGCCAGAACATCAGCAGCAAACCATAGCTGGCGGCAACCGCGACAATCTGGTTCTCGGTCAGCGAAGAAATAAAGATGCCGAGAGCAACGAATGCCGCGCCGCTCAGCAACAGGCCGCCATATCCCAGCGCAATGCTTGCGATCTCGATCTCGGCAAACCTGGCTACAAAGGCGGGATAGAGCAGAGTAAGTCCGACAATGCAGGCATATACCGTGACGCAGGCGAGAAACTTCGAGAGCGCTACCTCGATGTCGCGAACCGGATAGGTGAGTAACAGTTCGATCGTGCCCGTCTTCTTGTCCTCCGCGAACGTGCGCATCGTGAGCATGGGAATCATGAGCAGCGACAGGAAACTGAGCGTAAAGAGCATGGGCTGCAAGACGTGCTCGGTCACGTTAAGACTATACTGCTGCATCAGATAAGGATTCCTCGATATCTCAAGGGATTGCTGATAGAACATCGAAAACCGGAGTGAGAAGATGATGCCGGATACGACGAGGAAAACAGCGATGACGATGTAAGCAACCGGCGACTGAAAATAAGAGCGCAATTCCTTGGACGTCAATGTCGCGATATTTCTCATGTCTCCACCTCGGGTTGATCGGCGGTCGCTTTGATAAAGATGTCCTCGAGGCTCGCTCTCTCGGGACGGAGTTCGAAGAGTTTCCAGCCGTTTTCGATGATGGCCGCGGATATCTGCGGCCGCGGGTCAAACTCCGCTTTCAGGGTCACCTCAAAAGCCGATCCCTCGGGGGAATCATCGGCCGCGCTCGACGACACCGCCGCCTTGTCCACGCCTTCGATAGAAGAGAGCGTTGAGAGGATTTTTTCGGTCGGTCCCTCGATGGTCAGGTGAACCGTCCTCTGTCGTTCCGCATCGAGACGGCTTATGGAATCCTTTGCAACGATGCGGCCTTCATTGATTATCGCGACGCTGTCACAGATCATGCTCACTTCCGGCAATATATGAGTGCTGAGTATTATCGTCCTCTTTCCGGCAAGTCCCTTTATAAGGTTTCTGATCTCGATAATCTGTTTCGGGTCGAGGCCTATGGTGGGCTCGTCCAGGATGAGCACCTCTGGATCATTGAGCAGAGCCTGCGCGATGCCGACCCTCTGCCTGTACCCGCGAGACAGCTTGCCGATGAGTCGGCCGGAGATGTCCGATATGCCGCAGGCTGTCATGATTTCATCGATTTTTCCCTGCCGGGCGCGGGATGGAATGCCTTTCAGACTTGCGACAAAGGCAAGGAAGTAGTCCACCGTCATGTCATCGTAGAGCGGTACGCGTTCGGGCAGGTAACCGATTCGCCTGCGCACTTCAAGCGATTGCGTAAACACATCGTAGCCGGCCACGCGGGCTTCCCCGCTTGTCGCCGGGAGAAAACCGGTAAGGATGCGCATAGTCGTCGTCTTGCCGGCGCCGTTGGGGCCGAGAAAACCCAGTATCTCGCCGCGTTCGACCGTGAATGACACGTCTTTTATGGCAGGAATCTGGCCATAGTATTTGGTCAGGTGTTCCACCTCAATCATAATGCGGCTCCATGTAATGCGTCCTTTGTAGTGAAGTTAAGGTAAGGAATTCTGCCTTCACCCGATTGTGGAGCGGGTGAAGGCAGGATTCTGTTGGGATCTCTTCTCAGGCGATGAGTCTTAGTACATTCCACCGCCCGGCATACCGCCCGGCATACCGCCCGGCGCGCCTTCTTTTTCGGGTACTTCGGTCACGAGTGCCTCGGTGGTCAGCAGAAGGCTGGCGATACTCGAAGCGTTCTGCAGGGCCGCTCTTGTGACTTTCGTGGGATCGATGATGCCGGCTTTGAACAAGTCGACATATTCTTCTGTGGCAACGTTGAATCCGTTGGCGCCCTTCTGGCCCTTCAGGTGCTCCACGATAACGGAGCCTTCCAGGCCGGCGTTGGCGGAAAGCTGGCGCGCGGGCTCTTCAAGCGCGCGTTTTACGATCAGCGCTCCGACAGCCTCGTCGCCCTCAAGACCCAGCTTGTCTATGGCGCCGACGCATCTCAGCAGCGCTACACCGCCGCCCGGGACGATTCCTTCCTCGACGGCCGCGCGGGTTGCATGAAGCGCATCTTCGACGCGGGCCTTCTTTTCCTTCATCTCGGTCTCGGTTGCCGCACCGACGTTGATGACGGCCACGCCGCCGGCCAGTTTCGCGAGACGCTCTGCCAGTTTCTCCTGGTCATAGTCGGAGGTGCTGTCCTCGATCTGCTTGCGAATCTGGTTCACACGACCATTGATGTCGGCTGTTTTGCCGGCGCCCTCGATGATCGTGCAATTGTCCTTGTCGATGACAATCCGTTTGGCCTGTCCGAGATCCGTAAGCTTGATGTTTTCCAGCTTGACCCCCATCTCTTCCGAAATGGAACTACCGCCGGTAAGAATGGCGATGTCTTCGAGCATGGCTTTGCGTCTGTCGCCGAATCCCGGCGCCTTCACTGCACAGGCGTTGAGCGTTCCGCGCAGCTTGTTCACGACCAGCGTCGCAAGCGCTTCACCCTCGACGTCTTCGGCAATGATCAAGAGCGGCTTGCCCGACTTTGCCACGCTCTCGAGCAGCGGCAGCAGATCTTTAAGGTTCGAGACCTTCTTTTCGTGAATCAGGATCTGAGCGTTTTCAAGCACGCATTCCTGGCGCTCGGGATCATTGATGAAATACGGCGAGAGGTATCCCTTGTCAAACTGCATACCCTCGACCACTTCCAGAGTCGTCTCCATTCCCTTGGCTTCTTCGACCGTGATCGTGCCGTCTTTGCCAACCTTGTCCATCGCGTCGGCGATGATGTCGCCGATAGTGGCATCGCTGTTCGCCGAGATGGTCGCTACCTGCGAGATCTCTGTGCGGTCTTTTACGCTCTTGCTGAGCTTATGCAGATTATCGACCACTGCCGCGACAGCCTTCTCGATGCCGCGTTTGAGGTCCATCGGATTGCGGCCGGCCGTTACGTTCTTCAGGCCTTCGCGGTAGATCGCCTCCGCCAGGATCGTGGCGGTGGTGGTGCCGTCGCCGGCGTCGTCACTGGTCTTGGAAGCGACTTCCTTCACCATCTGCGCGCCCATGTTCTCATAGGCGTCTTCGAGTTCGACTTCCTTGGCGACCGTAACGCCGTCCTTGGTGATCGTGGGGGCTCCCCACTTCTTGTCTAATACTACATTGCGACCCTTCGGGCCCAGCGTCACCTTTACGGCCGCGCTCAGCTTTTCGACGCCCCGCAGTATGGCGTGCCGGGCTTCCTCACCGAACTTCAACTGTTTTGCAGGCATATCTTCAAGCCTCCCTTTCCCTATCCAATAATGGCGAGAACGTCCTCTTCACGCATTATTATGTATTCTTTACCATCAATCTTGACTTCGGTTCCCGCATATTTTCCGATAAGGATGCGGTCGCCCTTCTTTACTTCCATGGCGATCCGTTTGCCGTCCTCGCCAATGGCGCCGGGGCCGGTTGCAACGACTTCACCTTCTTGAGGTTTCTCTTTGGCGGTATCCGGAATGATGATCCCGCCTTTTTTGACCTCTTTTTCCTCGATTCTGTAAACCAGAATCCTATCGGCCAAAGGTCGTACCTTCATACCACAACTCCTTTCGCTCACCTTTTGGTGATTTCTGCGACATCACCCCCCGCACATTGTCGGAGGGCACGTTACATGCAGTTGATTGATTACGTTTTTGCCTCTCCGGCGTGCCTCCCTTCTACAGATATTCGCATATCCTGATGCTCCGTGAATAGATACGGTATGTCCTTTCGCATTTATTAATGCAATGCCGGTGCCAACAGAATATACACATCTGTAAATCATATAATAATAATATGTTATGGCTTTTTATAGCTTGGCTGCATAAGCGTATTTTCTTGCACTCTTTGCCCAAATGGCAACTGGCAAAAAAAGCACGATTGGACGAAAATCGGGCGAATTGGTCGCGTGCATCTCACAATGAAACGATTCGAGGCTTGAAGGAGCAATCCCGATGCTTCAATGCGAAAAACCATGCCTGGCTATTTCAACCTGACACATCATCGAGAAGAGCTCATGGGGAATTCCTCTGCCCATTTGGCAGGGAGCGCGGCTTGCAGAAATTCTATGACGAATTTTATGTCCTTGAGTAGGGGCACGACGCTGTCAAGTGTCACCACATGGGTAACAGGTTGTGCCAGCACAGAGGTAACAGTTTTTGCAGGGGGAATGGAGCGTAGGGCGTAGCCCGAAGCGGAATTCCCTCTGTCAGCCCCGTTTGGCCCTGCGCCCTCCTACTTTGTCGATTCTC
>CAYZZY010000001.1:0-47249 GCA_964482745.1 uncultured bacterium | reverse complement strand
GTCGCGATATTGTTCGGCATCCGCTCGTTGCAAAGATCGTCGACGCATATGAGCGTGATGGGGCGATCAGCCGAGCAGGAGAAAACCAGTGACCGGTAAGACGCAGATGCAAAAGAAGGCTTCCGGGTCGACGGTTAAAGACCGTATTTCCGGGATTCCGATAAGGAACATCCTGAGCCTGAGGAACATCGGCATAGCTTTATTATTCCTCGCTACGCTGTATCTTATCTCGCCTCCTCTGAAGCTTCAATGGGTGACACTGAAAGAAGGCGACTACCCGAAAGAGTCAGTGCTCGCCGAGATAGACTTCGAAGCGGCGGATTTTGAAGCCACCAGACTGGCTCAGGAGCAGGCAGCAGCTCAAGTGCCGCCGGTGTATGTGCTCACGCCTGAACTTGTGGATCAGTCAGTCAAAGAGGCCGAGGCCCAGTTCCAAAAGATAGAGCAGGACGCCCTCAATGCTCTCTTCACGCATGAGGAAAGGATTGCGCTTCTTTCGAAATACATGCCCGGATCCATCTCAAAGGAGACACTTGCCTTCCTGGCCGGTATCACCCAGGAGGAACTCGATACCCTTCGCTCGATGTCGTTGGAGACGACCGGGGAGATACTGAAAGAAGGTGTTTTGAGTGACGTTCCCGGCAGCGCCAGGCAGATATCGATATACGACAAGTCATCGCGGGAATGGCGCAAGGTCGAGGTGGACACGGTTCTCACTCGGAAGACCGCGCCTGAGAAACTCAAAGAGATAGCCTTAAACAAATTCCCTGACAAGCCGTCCTACCAGAACGCGTTCAAGGAACTGTCGTCATCGTTCATCAAGAACACTCTGAGCTATGATGAAAAGCTGACCCGGGGCGCGGAGGATGACGCCCGCGGGAAAACGCCAGTCGTCACGGACACCTTCAGCAAGAACAAGGAAATCGTGCAAGCGGGTCACAAAGTGACGGCACAGGATGTGGCAGAGCTTACCGCACATGCGAATGCGTTGAGCGAATCCAATCGGTTCCAGATATATGTGGGCAACGCCATGGTTTTGCTAATGGTATTCGGCTGTTTTTTTCTGTACCTCCAGCAATTCCGCCCTGAAATCGCCGACAAGAACAAGCCTCTTTTGCTCGTCGCCATTCTCGTTCTCATAACACTTTTGACAGGTCGTTTGTTCATGTTATTGCCATCGCCTTTGCCCGATATCTTCCTGTATCTTGTGCCGGTGGCGGCCGGCGCGATCCTGCTGTCCATATTAGTCGATGAAAGAGTTGCTTTTGTCTATTCCTTCTTCATCAGTGTGCTTTATTCAGCGCAGGGAAGCTATCGCGTAAGCCTCTTCCTCATTGCGGTTTTCGGCAGTCTTGCCGGAATATTCTATATGCGCAGAATAACAAGGCGCAGCGATATCTTCTGGCCTGGTATTGTCGTCGCGATCATTAACCCCGCCACGATCCTTGCTCTGAGTTTCATCGGAGGCATTCGCGAGGAACTACTTCCGACTCTCATTGCGGGTTTCAGCAGCGGCCTCATCACGGCCATTTTCATCGTACCGGGCTCTTTGATCCCATTGGAGGCCATCCTCGGGATAATAACCAACATCAGCCTGCTGGAACTCTCGGACCTCAACCGTCCGCTTCTCAAGCGCCTGGCAATGCATGCGCCGGGGACATACCACCATAGCCTGATGGTGGGGAACATGGCTGAAGCGGCTGCCGAACAGATAGGAGCCAACAGCCTGCTTGCGCGCGTCGGATCGTATTATCACGACGTCGGAAAAACAAACAAACCGCTGTATTTCAGCGAGAACCAGGGCAGCGGGAAAAACAGGCATGAGGATCTTGCGCCCACCATGAGCGCGCTGGTTTTGATCGCACATGTCAAGGAGGGCGTCGAGTTGGCGCGTGAGCATCGATTGAATCAGCCGATCATAGACTTCATCCAACAGCACCATGGCACCAGCCTGATGCCGTTTTTCTACCAGAAAGCCATAGAACAAAAGTCGACATCCGCGGTTGAGGAGGAGAAATTCCGATATCTCGGTCCCAAACCCCAATCTCGTGAAACAGCAATATGCATGTTGGCCGACAGCGTGGAAGCCGCCTCGCGCACACTTTCGAATCCTACGCATGGCCGCATCAAAGGTCTTGTGGAAAAGATCGTGAATAACAAGTTCATCGACTCGCAGCTTGATGAATGCGATCTCACGCTCAAAGATCTTCACATGATAGTCGGAAGTTTTGTCAGAGTGCTTGCCGGGTACCTCCATTCGCGGGTTGAATACCCCGCAGAACAGACAGTTCCCGAGATCAAGGAAAAATTTGACCGTCCGGATACGAAAGTCAGTGCGAAGACCGGAAATAAAGCTCGCATCAATTCGCGCGGCCATTGAAAAGACGCTCGAGGGAGAGAAGAGAACAAACGCCGAAGTGAGCGTACTCCTGGTCAACGATTCGAGAATGCGAGACCTTAACCGGCTCTACCGCGGAATTGATTCTTCCACAGATGTTCTCGCTTTCGCCATGGGCGAGGGAGAGTTCTCTGATCTCCATCCCGACCTGCTGGGCGACGTCGTCATATCCATGAACACGGCAGATAAGCAGAAGGATCGGGCTGGGCACAGCCTGGTCGAGGAAATCAGGTTTCTTGCAATCCACGGGACACTCCACCTGCTCGGCTATGAAGACGAAACCGCTGCGGGCCAAGCCCGCATGCGGAGACGAGGACGCAAGTACCTGAAGGACTCGCGAAAGAGCGGAGGTGAAGCCCCGTAAGGGTCACACTGCCTTGAATACCCAGTTTCTGGAACATATCTTGCTGCTTCTGATTCTCCTTTCGCTCTCCTTTTTTTTCTCAGGCTCGGAAACCGCATTCTTTTCACTGCCGCGCGTTGTCATAGAGAGGCTCAGACAGGCTTCCGCAGGCGGCAAACGCATCGCACACCTGCTTGAGGAACCCAACCGGCTGCTGATAACCATACTGATTGGGAATCTGACCGTAAATATTCTCATCTCGGAGATCATCGGCGTCTGGGCATTGCACATCTTCGCTCCCCTTCCTTACTCCGTCTATCTTGGCAGTCTGGCGGCTATCATATTCACGACAACCATCCTCCTGGTGTTTGCAGAGATTGCGCCAAAAACGCTCGCAATAAACAACGCGGAGCGTTTCGCCATGGGCGCAACCGTCCCAATGGGCATTTTCTCAAAAATCGTATATCCGCTGCTCAGAGTTATCCTGCTTCTTACCGATTCGGTTTTGCGACTCCTCGGCATCAGAAAGGGCGAAACCAGTTCGGTCGTAACCGAAGATGACTTACGAATGCTGTTGGCCATGGGTGAAGAGGACGGCGTGATTGAGTCCAGAGAGCGCCTGATGATCACCCGCATCATCGAGTTCGGCGATACACGCGTGCGGGACGTCTTTGTGCCGCGCCCCGACGTGGTGCGAGTGAAAAACGACACCACGGTCGAGCAACTTACGACCATAATGAAGGAAACCGGACATTCGCGATTCCCCGTTTACAGCAAAACGGTCGATGACATCAGAGGGATCGTATATGCGAAAGACCTCTTCCCCTATTTCTGGAGGGGTCAGATAAACATCCCCATATCACGCTTCGTCCGGCCGGCGTATTATGTCCCGGAATCCATGAAGGTAGGCGATCTCCTGAGAGAGTTCCAGAGCGGTCGGATACATATGGCGGTTGTCGTCGGCGAATACGGCGGGACCGCAGGACTGGTGACGCTTGAGGACCTGATCGAGGAAATCGTTGGTGAAATCTTCGACGAATACGATGAGAGAAGAAGCGAAGCGGAGCGGCTACCCGACGGCTCCCTGCGCGTGGATGCGCGCTTGCGACTGGACGACCTCTCGGAGATCCTGGGGGCGGTCGTGCAGGAGCGCGATTGTGACACGGTTGGCGGGCTCGTATATGAACTGCTTGAACATGTGCCATCCCCGAACGAGTGGATAGAGCATGCGGGATTCAGATTTCACGTTGAGAAGATAAAGGACCGACGAATACGCAGCGTGCTTATCATGCCGGTGTCAGAAACCGCCCTTGAACAGGACAGGGAGAAGGAGCAATGATGGCTCTTGGCGACATCCTGTTGCTCCTCGGATTGCTCTTGATGTTCGGGTTGTCGGCGTCGTTTTCAGGCATCGAGACGGGAATTATTTCCCTAAACCGCATAGCGTTGAGACAGAGGAAAGAAAAGGGAGACCGCAGGGCTATCATCCTGACGAACCTTCTTCGGAGACCTGAGCGCTTGCTCGCCGGCATTCTTGTGGGAAACAATCTTGTGAATGTGACCGCCGCCATCATTTTCCTTATATTGAGCACCCATATATGGGGAGCGTCGCGAGCCGAAGTGCTCACGCCGCTGGTGCTCACACCGCTACTCCTCATTTTCGGTGAAATCTTGCCCAAGACCGTGTTCCGGCACAAGGCGGATACCCTTTCACCGGTGTTTGCGCCCTTCTTGCGGGCCGCGACGCTGCTCTTTTCACCTCTGGTAAACGCCCTTCTGCGCGCGACAAACAGGCTGAATGCCATCATGGGAGGCACGGAAAAGAAATCGCCGTTTATCACTCGTGAAGACGTTCGTCTCCTGTGTGCCGAGAGCGAGGAAGAGGGGGTTATCGAGGAGGAAGAGCGAGAACTCATACACGGTGTGATGGATTTCGGAATCACGACCGTGCGCGAAATAATAGTCCCTCGCATAGACGTAGTCGCCATAGCGGATGATACGCCGTGGGAGGAGGCGTGCGAGGTATTCGAAGCGCACGGGCATTCGCGCCTGCCGGTATATCACGAACAGATTGATAAAATCGAGGGAATCGTCTACGTGTTCGACCTCATGCGGACCGGCAAACCGCCAAAGGATAATTCGATCAGGGAATTCATCAGGCCCGTCACATTTATTCCGGAATCGAAAAAGATACAGGATCTATTGCACGAGTTCCGGCAAAAACAAACATTTATGGCCATAGTGGTGGATGAGTACGGCGGCACGGCAGGCCTGGTTACCCTCGAAGATCTCATCGAGGAAATCTTTGGCGAAATCCATGATGAGTATGATGTGCGGGACCTGCCGGTCACCAATCTCGGAGAGGGATTGTTCGTGCTCGACGCGAGAATGCACAAGGACGAGGCGGAAGAACTCCTGGGGGTCGCGATGCCGGAAGGCGAATACGAGACGGTGGGAGGATTTATATTCGAGCGGCTCGGAAGAATTCCCAAGAAGGGCGAAAGCTTCCGCCACAGCGATTTCCAGGTGACGATTCTCGAGGCAACCGAGCGTGCGATTACACGGGTGAAATTCGAGTTGAATCCAGCGGACGGAAAGCGTTCATCGGAAAAGAAGAAATAAGGAGAGACGCATTGGATATAGATACATCCGAAAAAAAAGGGGAGTCACGGTGGTTTCGTTCTGTCTTTGTTTACCTGCGCCGATATCTTATTGCAGGAATAATCGTCATCCTGCCGATCGCCGTAACCGCCTGGGTTCTCGGGAGCCTGTTCTCATTCATTGACACCATCCCCCGGAGAATCCCCGGCCAGCCTTTTGCGGGCATTCCCGGAGTCGGGGTTGTCCTTTTCCTCGCGGTTATCATATTGGTCGGCATATTTGCGACCAATCTCATCGGCAAACGTATGATCTCGTTCGGGGAAAGCATAATGGCCCGCATCCCGCTGGCCAACAAGATATATAAGGCAGTTCAGCAAATAAGTACGGCTTTTCTCGGCCAGAAGCGAAGCATTTTCAATAAGGTTGTATTGGTGGAGTATCCTCGGAAGGGCATCTACAGTCTGGGGTTTGTTACCTCCGAGGCCGAGGGCGAGGTGCAATTAAAGACCGATCAAAAGGTTGCTTGCGTCTTTATACCGACTACCCCCAATCCGACTTCAGGCCTCCTGATATTTGTGCCGCGCGACGAATTGCAGTACCTCGACATGACGACCGAGGATGGCCTCAAGCTTGTAATCTCCGGTGGGGCGGTTACTCCCCCCTATCCTCAAGGCGTCGGAATGAAGCCTGCGCCGCTCAATGAGCTTGACAAAGCTTGATAAATCTGCTAAACTCCAGCCTTACGAGCCCGCAGGGTATGTTTGTCTGAGACAGAGGGTGTTCCTGAACGGAACTTAAAGAGCGCCTTCCGAGACGATTTGCAAAAGTATCTGCAATTCTTTTTTGTGAATCAGCCTCTGTCGTCGAAGACGGCGGGGGTTTTTTGTATTTGAGGTCGCCGGCCCGGCCCATTCCCGGCCCGAGCTGCAAACAGTTGCGTTTTAAAGGAGCGATACCATGCCAACGCCGGAAAAGGAAAAACTCGTAGAGGAGTTGACGGAAAAACTCTCTCAAAGGCAGATGGCGATCCTTACCGATTACACGGGGATTAATGTCCAGGCCATTACCGGTCTCAGGGACGAATTCCGGAAAGCGTCTGTCGAATATCGCATCTTCAAAAACACTCTTGCCCGAATCGCCGCCGGCAAGGCCAAGATCGAGGGTCTGTTGGAATTTTTGGATGGACCTACGGGATATGTATTTTCGGATGATCCTGTTGCGCCGGCAAAAGTGTTGGCGGACTTTATCAAGGGCCACCCGAGCATGAAGATAAAATGCGGGATCATGAATGGCACGCTGATCAGCGTAGACCAGGTTCGTGCCATCGCCGCATTGCCCCCAAGGGAAGTCTTGCTGGCACAATTAGCCGGACAACTCAATGCTCCGATATCCGGCCTGGTGAATGTGCTCGCCGGTCCGGTCCGAAGCCTGGTAAATGCGCTTGAGGCGCTTCGTAAACAGAAAGAGGCTGCATAGATAGCTTTTCCCGGAAAGAAACTGTCAAGGAGGATAAGGAACAATGGCAAAACTGGAAATGGACGAAATTCTTAGCGCGATCGAGGAAATGACGGTTCTGGAACTCTCCGAACTTGTGAAAAAGCTGGAAGATAAGTTCGGCGTCAGCGCGGCTGCGCCGGTTGCGATGGCCGCCGCTCCGGTGGCTGCGGCCGAGGAGGAAGAGGAGAAGACCGAGTTTGACGTGATCTTGAAAGAGATCGGCCCCGAGAAGATCAAGGTCATCAAGGAAGTCCGTGCGCTGACAGGACTCGGCTTGAAAGAGGCGAAGGCCGTTGTCGACGAGGCTCCGAAACCGGTAAAGGAAGGCGTCTCCAAGGACGAGGCCGAGAAAATGAAAGAAACGCTCACGGCGGTTGGCGCAACCGTAGAGATCAAGTAGCAATCCCGCATGCGTTGCCACCTGCCGCTCGTTGGGCAAGCTCCAGTGGCGGCGAGTACACATCGTGAAGCGACGATTCGTCGTCTCCGAGAGCGACTGCATGTGAATTTCCGTCCGATGAGACCATGCTCGTGAACCGTTTTCCATAGCGCAGTCAGGGCCGGGGGGAATCACGTATCACCGGAGAGACCGATATGCCAGTGATGGTCTATAACACACTCACTCGCAAGAAGGAGCCGCTCAACCCGATTGAGGCGGGCAAGGTCGGGATGTACACCTGCGGTCCCACGGTCTACAATTTCATACACATCGGCAACGCACGCGTTTTCGTGCTCTTCGATGTCTTCCGTCGGTATCTGCAATATCGAGGCTACCGCGTCAACTATGTACAGAACATAACAGATGTGGAAGACAAAATCATCAATAAAGCAAACGAGGAGGGCGTTTCGGCGGCAGAGGTAGCAGAAAAATACACACAGTATTACTTCGAAGACGCCGACGCGTTGGGGATACATCGAGCCGATACCCATCCGCGAGCGACGGAACTCATCCCCGAAATGATCTCGCTTATTGAGACGCTTCTCGAAAAAGGCTTCGCCTACGAAATCGACGGAGATGTATTCTACAACATCTCCAAGTTCCGAGAATACGGACAGCTCTCGCATCAAAACATCGATGAACTGGTGGAGGGCGCGCGCGTCGAGGTCGACCCACGGCTTCATCACCCGCTGGATTTTGCATTGTGGAAATCCGCCAAACCTGATGAACCGAGTTGGGACAGTCCATGGGGCAAAGGTCGGCCCGGCTGGCATATCGAGTGCTCGGCCATGTCTTCCAAGTACCTCGGTGACGATTTCGATATTCACTGCGGCGGACATGATCTGATTTTCCCGCATCATGAAAACGAAATAGCGCAAAGCCGCGCGGCCACGGGCAAGGGGTTTGCCAGAGTATGGCTCCACAACGGCTACCTGAACATCAGCGGCACAAAGATGTCGAAATCTCTCGGTAATATTACATTGGTTCGGGAACTGCTCAAAGTCGGTAAGCCGGAAGTCATCCGCTTTTTCCTGATGTCAGCACACTATCGCAAACCGATAGACTTCAACGAGAACTCACTTTCGGATGCCGAATCCGCACTCCAACGAGCATACACGGCGCTTGACAAGGCCGAACGCCATGTCCGGATATTGGAGCAAAGGGCGGGCAAATCGGGAAACGGAGATGTTTCGCTAAAGGAAATAGAAGAGAAGCTTGTCAACGATTTCGAGGAAGCCATGGACGATGACTTTAACACGCCCAAGGTGCTGGCCGGCTTCTTCGATATGGTCAAGGCCTTAAACAAGATTCTCGACGGGCCCGATGCATTGAACTGCAAACCGGAAGAGCTTCGATCACTCATCGAAAAGACCCGCGGTCTGGGGACTGTGCTCGGTTTGTTTCAGGAAGGCGCGTCCCGTGCCGGCTCCGACCTTGCTGAAAAACTCCTGGAGCTGCTCATAACGCTTCGCGCCGAAGCCCGTGCGCGAAAAGAATACGACGTCGCCGATTCCATCCGAACCCGGCTGGCAGATATTGGCGTCACCCTCGAAGACACACCCGATGGTACCTTCTGGCGCGAAAAGAGCTGATTTGCCGGTGAAAAGCAGAAGGAAAGCCGCGCCTCTCCCCCGCTCTCCCGTGTAGCTGTCTCGACCTTCAAATCCAGTATTGAAGACGTTCGCGCCTCCCCGGATTCTGTCTCATGTCGACCTCCAAACCGGCAATCCAGGACGATCACAAGTCGAACATAGCCTGATTGCAGACTTAAGGGCAAAATAATGGGGAGGGGGGGATCTGTCAGCACATAGCAGATATGCGAATGTTCCCTAAAAGAAGAGGAGTCTCTCGCGGCTGACATAGCATTGATTTGATCCCCAAGCGATAATTCCTATAGAATGGTGAATGAATTCGGCAAGAAGCTGCATAATTGTAAGGGAAACTCACGATGAAGCTCAGATACTTTGACCACAATGCCACCACGCCGATGAATCCTCATGTGCTAAGCGTCATGCTTCCTTTCTTTGAGCAAAGCTTCGGCAACGCGTCGAGCGCCTATGCCGTTGGGCGCGAGGCAAAGGAAGCCCTGGAGAAAGCCCGCGAGCAAGTGGCGGGACTTATCGGAGCTGACCCGGCAAACATTGTGTTTACAAGCGGCGGAACCGAGTCAGACAACCTTGCGATAAGGGGCATCGCCTATGCAAACGAGAAAAAAGGCAAGCACATTATCACGTCGCAGATCGAACACCCCGCAGTCTTGAGCACATGCAAGTTCCTCGAGCAAAAAGGTTTTGAAGTCACATATGTCAAGGTTGATGGATACGGGAAAGTGGATCTGGATCAGCTTCGCGATTCGATCCGCAAAGACACCATTTTGATATCAATAATGCACGGCAACAATGAAATAGGCACTGTCCAGGACATCGACATAATAGGCGAGATTGCGGCGGAAAATGGCATTTGCTTCCACACCGACGCCGTGCAGACATGCGGGAAGATACCGGTGAACGCGCCAAAATCAAACGCCTCCCTCTTGTCAATGTCGGCACATAAGATATGCGGCCCAAAAGGAGTGGGCGCGCTCTACATCAAGAAGGGGACCCGTATCGTTCCTATGCAACTTGGCGGCCATCATGAGTCCAACCGACGGGCAGGCACGGAGAACGTGCCAGGCATCGTGGGGATGGGAAAGGCGTGCGAACTCGCAAAGGAATCAATAGACGAGAACCGGGTACGCCTGGTCGGACTGCGGGATCGCCTTCAGGACAGACTCACCGAGCAAATCGACGATACCGTTGTCAACGGTCACCCGACCGACAGGCTTCCGAACACTCTGAACATGTGTTTCCGCTATGTCGAGGGCGAATCAATGATAATGATGCTCGATATGAAAGGCGTCGCCGTGTCGAGCGGATCAGCGTGCACATCCGGCTCACTCGACCCTTCTCATGTGCTCCTGGCCATAGGCTTGTCCCATGAGATAGCTCATGGCTCGCTCAGGTTCTCGCTTGGTATGGACAATTCCAGAGAAGACGTGGATTATGTCGCTGACGTTCTTCCGGACATCGTCGGCAGGCTCAGGAAAATGTCGGCTCTGGCATGAACCGAATCCACATTGAAATGACCTGATCCGGATAAAAAGTTATGCAGGGGGAAGCGCTATGAGATGCTCTCGACTCCGACTCGCCGCAGTCGTTTTCTTTCTGATTGTCTCACCCGCAATGGCTGAAGAACCTCCTGAAGGGAATCTTCTGCCGCCTGAAAAGACCGAGGTCATCTATGACACCCTGCTTTCTCCAAGGACAATGACCGGCATCCCCTTTGGATCACAGCAGATTGCGCCGGCAAAAATCGCCCGTGCCATGACAAGCCCTCTTGGCATAACAGAGGACAACGCAACCGACATCTTTCGCAAGTGGGGCATCATGCTCGAAGGCAAGCCCGATCAATGGCACTTCTTTTATACGGGAATGCAGATGTTTTTGGTCATCGATTCCAAGACCGACCGGTTGAGACTGATGACGCCGCTCGCCCGATTGGACGAACTTCGCCGGGACCCTGACTTTGCTGAAGTCATGCTGCTCCAAAAAATGCTAAAGGCCAACTATCTCGCCACCGGCGAAGCACGCATCTGTCTCAACAGGAACATCCTGTGGACGGTTTTTTCTCATCCCCTCGATACGCTTGCGGAACGTGATCTTTTAAGCGCAATCGAACAGGTGGCGGATGTTGCGCGAAAAACGCGCAGGGACGGCGCACAGAAGCACTAGCCTTTTTTAGAATCGGAAAAACATGTCCTCTCCTCCTGCAGAGTTCCTGCATTACTCCCGGGATTTCCCTTTTGTAAAATTATCACAGAGACGGAAGAGTGCCTTCCTTTCAAAGAAGATCGAGAACATCGACTGGTTGCTTAAGACGCACAGCAATCTCTCGCCTCTCATACCGCAGACCACACCACGCGCGACTTCATATTCCGCCTCTTTACACAAAGCAAACTTCGCGTTATATTTTAAATGATATTCCACTCTCGGGCATGCGGGGACCCTGGACGCATCCGGTGATCCCGTCGCTGATCAACCGAGGCCGTATTCGCTAGGAATGGTTCGTCACCGGCGGAATCCGCTCGCTGAGCAAGGGGATTCTCTGTGCATTGGAAAACGGGGCAGGAGAAATCAATAAGGAGGAGGCATCATGGGAAACATCATCTCGAAAGTACAAGAATTGATCACGCTTTACGGATTCAAGGTTTTGGCGGCAATCATTATTTTCTTTGTGGGACGCTGGATAGCCAGGGCACTCAAGAATCTCACAGAGAGAATGATGAAGAAGAAGAATGTCGATCCCACACTGATCTCATTCGTCGGCGATATGATCTATATCGCACTATTGGTGTTTGTCATCATAGCTGCCGTCAACCAATTGGGCGTCCAGACGACATCATTCATCGCTGTGATTGGCGCCGCCGGATTGGCCATCGGTCTGGCATTGCAGGGTTCATTGGCGAATTTTGCCGCAGGCTTTCTTCTGATCCTTTTCCATCCGTTCAAAGAAGGGGACTTTATCGAGGGAGCCGGTGTCTTAGGCGTCGTGGAAAAGATATCGATTTTTGTAACGGAAATGAAGTCTCCTGACAACAAGAAGATTATCATCCCGAATTCGAAACTCACAGGAGACAATATCATAAATTATTCGTCCAACGAAACCAGACGGGTAGATCTTATCATCGGTGTAAGTTATGGTGACGACCTTCAGAAGGTAAAACAGGTCCTTGAGGACATTTTGGCAAAAGACAGTCGGGTTCTGAAAGATCCCAAGCCGACGATCGCCGTTTCGGAACTTGCCGATAGCAGCGTGAACTTTGTGGTCCGCCCATGGGTCAAAACGGCCGACTATTGGGCCGTATATTTTGATACAACCGAAAATGTGAAAACTCGTTTTGATGCCGAAGGCATATGCATCCCATTCCCACAGCGCGATGTACACCTGGACGGCGCCTTGCTTCCGCAATAAATGGTATAATAGAAAACAGGAAGCCCTGACACATATGCATGCATCAGGGAGGATCTAAGAGAGGTCCGGAAAAATCCGGCGCCTTATCAAAGGGGCGTGCATGGAGGAGAAACGATGAAGGCATTCAAATCGATACTGTTTATGGGGATTATTGTGGTATTTGCCTCAGCCTGCGCGGACTCGCCGAAGTGGCAGAAGGGGGCGGTTATCGGCGGCGCCGCGGGCGCAGGCGCAGGCGCGATTATCGGCCACCAATCCGGCCATAAGGGGGAGGGCGCCCTTATCGGGGCCGCAGCCGGCGCCGCTCTGGGAGGACTGATCGGAGCCAAGCTTGATAAGCAGCAGGCCGAACTGAGCAAGATTGCAGAAGTCGAGCGACCGAGCGAAAACGAACTCATCGTCACACTTCGGGAGAAAGTCCTGTTCGACGTCAACAAGTATTCCCTCAAGCCGGGCGCCGAAGCCAACCTCAGCCGGGTCGCAGATGTGCTTGCCAGGTACCCTGATTTTAACATTGACGTGGAAGGTCATACGGACAATACGGGACAAGAAACCTACAACCAGTGGCTATCGGAAAAAAGGGCCGGAACCGTTGCGGACTTCATTGTCACCGAAGGCGTTCACCCCGATCGAATCATGGTCATTGGCTACGGCGAAACACAGCCTGTCACTACGAACGAAACGGCGGAGGGAAGACAGCAAAACCGAAGGGTTGAACTTCACATTGTGCCTCGGGAGATATGAGAGGCGCGCCGCAATCTCTGATTCGTGCGTTTTCTTGTGGCATTCACAGGGGCGGTTCCGAGCCGCCCCTGCGAATGCGTTCATTAATTTATTGAGGCAGACCCCGGGACGCAACACTAGGTTTCAGCGACATCGGGGGCCGGCGCAGCATCATCCGGCGCCGCTTCCTTTATTTCTGCAGCGCCAATCTTCTGATCCAGGGTTTCTGCCAACTGTTTGACGGTTCCGGGATTATTCTTCAGGAACAAGAACCGCAGAAATTTACCCTCGGCCTTGACCCCCAGAACATTCAGGAGGAATCTTTCCTGCAGCTTCGTTTTGTCCAGATCCGCCGTCTTCCATTGTTTTATTTTCGTTCTGAAGAAACTTCGAAATGCGAAAAGCAGGCGACTATTGGTGAGAATTAGATACCCCTTTTTGTTTCTTCCACATCCCTTAACCTTTTGCACATGACATTTCACGCTCGCCTGAATCTCCTCGTCTTTTGAAATCTCTTCATCGACTGCCTCATCGAAGGCGTCCGGGAGAGATTCCTTCAGCGTCACGTCCGCTTCAGATCCAAACACCGAAAACATTTTCACCGCAATCGCCTTAATTCCCAGGATAGCCCCCCTCCACAGGCCCGGACCGAATTTGATAAGGAGAAGCAGGATTATCAGGCTGACAACAAGAGAGATATAGGGATGAGCCATGACGAGAAGCGACATACCCACAACCCCGGCGTCCTCGACAAGACTGACTGCGATGTTCGAGAACGGTTCAGGGCTCGTATTGACCACCAGCCGTGTCCCTGCCTTCGCCGTGTGAGTGGCCAATGCGAGGCTCGCCCCCATCAGACCCGCAACAACCTCAACCGATGGATCGGCTTCCCCGATAACGGTCATGGAGACCAATGCAGCGCCAAATGGTCGAATTAAGGTATGCACACTGTCCCAGAGACTGTCGAAGGCGGGAATTTTGTCCGCAGCAAACTCGCAAAGGTACAAAATAATGGCAAGGATAATGACGAGATCATTGTCGAAAGCCTGAAATTCCGAAGGCAAGCCCTTGATCATATCGAATTTTGTCGCAAGCCCCACGACGGCCACAGTCGCATACAGGTTCACACCGGAGGTAAGCGATAATCCCATGACACTGCTCAGCTTAACAAGAGCGTCCACTTATCTTCTCCTTTCCGAGCATTCCTTACAAGGCTCACTCATGCTGCTGCAAATTCACTTTTCCATAAGGCGTCCTGATAGAGCCGGAAGGAAGGATTTGGGCCTGACCCGCGGTTCCGCCTACGAGCAGATTAAACAACGCATTCGCCACAGAGGCTTCACCGGAAAGCGACATGCGCCCTGTCCCGCCCGGGTCCAATGAGCCATCGGTTGCCGCCGTCAGGCCACCGAGTTTGATATCGCCCAGCTTGAGGACGTATCCGAGATCTTCCAGGCCAAGCGTAAAAATATTCGGATTATTGACGGCCGCATCAATGTTGAACTTCGCTTTTGTAAGAGACACATCGGCGAGTTGAAACTTGACATCCGAGAAAGTGGGCGGCCGAAGAATGGGAAAAGTTCCTTCGTGCGAGAGAGGAAGCTCAAAGGACTGCCCCAGGGAGGACAACAGCAGGGTGCCATGCAGCCTGTAATTTGCCTCCGGTGCGTCGGCAAGAGTCCGGTAGTGACTCAACAAGTCGGAATAAGCAAGTCGCACGGGCAAGACTGTCGTGCCGACCGCGCGCGCTGGAAGGTCAAGCCCGGATGCGGTTTCGGAATCGAAGAGGTTGGAACCTTCCACATCGAGTCCATAACGGAAACGCGGCGTCCGAATAGCTACCGGATAGGGGTTGTAAACATCCACATCGAAGTCAAGGTTCACTCCCTGAAAATCAATGCCCGTGATCCGGGGATGGACAGCCTGAATTTCAGGTCGATCAACGCCGGGCAAGGTGGCGCATCCGGGAATCAAGCCTATGAATAGTATTCCAATTGCCAATAAAAGGCCGGATCGCATATCAACACCTCCTGAAAGATGAAAAACAGGCAATCACGAGAGTCGCGTATATCACTATCCTGCGTCCTTGACGCAGCGGAATCCGATTGCGGCGCTGTTGTTCTCGGGTCTGAAGTAAATTCTCATTGTCGTCCTGGCTCCGAGAGGATCATAGAACCAGGAACCTCCGCGAATAACCCTGAACTCGCCGCTTTGCGGACCGGCTGGATTGTGGCTGAGACTCTCCTTATAGTAGTCCCTGTCCCACCAATCAAGACACCATTCCCATACGTTGCCCGCCATATCCTCCGCGCCATATACGCTCTTCCCCTCAGGAAAACTCCCCACAGGCGCGGCCGTCTTGTGGGTATCATCAAGGGACGTATCGCTCCACTTGAGAACCGCGCTCTTGTCCGCTATGTTAGCCTGTGCCGCCGTAAGATCCTCATCCCCCCACGGATAGATTCGTCCATCTGTGCCGCGCGCGGCCTTTTCCCATTCTGCCTCGGTCGGAAGTCTCTTGCCCGCCCATCGGGCATAGGCGTTGGCATCCTCCCAGCTTATGCAGACAACAGGATGATCAGGCGCTTCTTCCGCGTTCGATTCCGCGCCGTAAGGGTGACGCCATGTGCGCTCCTCGGGAGTTGAAGCATTGTGTTCGGCGCTGGTGACATAGCCCGTGGCCTCGACAAACTCCTTGAACTGGGCATTGGTCACCTCGTGCCTGTCGATATAGAATCCGGCAAGGCACACGCTGTGGGCGGGCCGCTCATCATCATCTCCGGTGTCCACCGAGTTTCCCATGAGGAATGCGCCTCCCGATACATACACCATACCCTGGGGCGCTTGCGCCCTGTTCTGCTTCGCGCGCGCCGGCGACTCGGCCTCGCAATCGGCGGCGGAGATGGCACGTGGCGGCGAGGGCTCTAAGGCCGGCATGACGTCAGGCTCCAAAGGGAGCGGTGGGACAGGTTCAACGGGAGCGGGCAGTTCGGGAACTTTCAGCGCCTCTTCCCTCTTTCGTTTGGCTTCGGCCTCGCGGGCAACACGTGCCATTTCGGCTTCTTTCTCAATACGTGCCCGTTCAACCGCCTGCTTTTCTTCTTTTGCCTCTCTTTTCTTATCTAAAGAGCTTTTGTAAATCAACCCTCCAACGATCAGGAGCACAAGAACGACAAGGGCAATAACAACAATGGATCTTCTACTGTTCATAGCTGAATTCCTCCGCGTTTTTGATCGGATTCAACGATGATTAATATTACCTCGAAAAGACCGGAATCGCAAGCAATCTCTGTTTCCAAGATGTATCTTCCCGACTATTTATGAGGGGTTGCAGAGTGCAATAGCACCATTATTTGGAATGATTCACCGGTGCACGTAAAAACGCGTGATACAGGTGGACCATCGTCAGGACAGAGTAAGATCGTGCTCGCTTATATATTTCAGCGTCCCTGGTAAATGGTCCGGAGTCATTTCCAGGGTCATTTGCGCGCTGATATTCTTCTCGCGCAACAGGCGATAAATCTCCTGATAGTCAATATTCCCTTGTCCGAAAGGAAGGTGCAGATCATTCTGGGCGTCATTGTCGTTGATGTGAATCTTGACGACATCCTCCCCCAGAACATCCATCCACTCCGCCAGCGGAACTTTCGAATATACGTTTACATGACCGATATCGAGACACACTCGCATATTGGGAGAATCGATCATTTCAATCACACGCCGCACCAGATAGGGCGCACTCAGGAACATATTCTCGATCGCGATGGTAATACCAAGTCTCTTTGCATGATTGACAACCGGCTTCCATGTCTTCATGCTCGTCTTTAACCAGAGATCTCGATAATCACTGCGAATCAAGGGATTGAATCCAAGGTGGAACACAACGATGCTTGCGTTCATCAAAGCGCTGATATTGAGGGCCCGCATGAAGTTGAATTTTGTGTAATCGCGTATTATCGTGTCCTGGCTGCCGGGATTCAGGTCAAAAAGAGGGCCATGCACGCTCACGCCGATGCCTTCGGCCGCAAGCCGTTTGCCCATAGCCTTCACTTCGTCATTGGGAAAGTTGCGTATCCATCCGGTGTCGTACATCATCACTTCGACATCCAGATTGTTTGAGATCAAGAACTCGATATTTTCGCCGAGCCCACTGAACGGGACGGTCACGGTGTACCGCACGTTTCCGGCGGTGACCGCCCTACCACTCTTTTTCCGGCCTGAAGGCATTCTTTATAACCTCCACCTGGGGCTCGTCCAATGCCTCGTTCATCACAATCGCGACAACATCGAAACGGCATGGAACATCTTCAATGCGGTTTTTCTGAAGATACCATCGGGCAGCCCTGCAAAGCTTCTTCTGCTTGCGAGCGATTACGGTCTCTTGTGGCCACCCGTATTCGATCGAAGCCCGTGTCCTGACCTCAACGAAGACCAGGCATTCCCCTTCACGCGCCACAATATCGATCTCACCCGCCCTCGTGCGATAGTTTCTTTCTACTATCTTGTATCGCGATTTTTCCAGAGCGCTGACCGCGAGATCCTCGCCCTCGATACCGCGCTCGATACTTTTTGCCGTCAAAGAACTATTCCTTCTTGAGAGGAAAAAGTCGAATCTCTCCGAACCGCTCCGTTTGCTGGGCGGCGACCTCCCGGAGCCTTATCAGTTCGAGCAATGCGAGAAAAGTGGCGATAAGAACCATCTTGGTTTTACTTCCCTTATCGAAAATCTCATCAAGCAGCATATTGCCGTTTTCGCGGAGCTGATTTCTGACGTGCTCCATCTGTTCCTCGACGCTCACTTCGTCCTGCGTTATCTCGCTGAAAGATTCTTCTTTAGCATATTCCAGCACCTGCTTGAAGGCCTGTAGGAGTTCGAACAATCCCGCTTCCATCAAAGGTTCCCCGGTTTCTACGTCAATATCTTCCTTAAAATTCCGCTGGAAGTAGTGCATCTCCTCGGCGGCCTTTTGATCGAGGTGCTCGGCATACTCCTTGTACTTCTTGTATTCGAGGATCTGTTCGATGAGTTCGAACCTCGGGTCCTCCTCCGACTCATCCTCTGTCGGCTCGACCGGCAGAAGCATGCGCGATTTAATCTCCATCAGCGTGGCCGCCATCACGAGGAATTCGCTGGCGATATCAAGATCGAGTTCATGCATCATATCCAGGTATTCAATATATTGATCGGTTACAGTCGAGATGGGGATGTCGTGGATGTCGACTTCACTATTCTTGATTAAATGCAGAAGCAAGTCGAGTGGTCCCTCGAAGTTTCCGAGCCGGAGTTTATACGTCATATCAGCATCGCCTTTCGGACCTCGTCCATAGTAGCCGCCGCGACGTCCCTCGCCCTCTGTGCCCCGTCTGCGAGGATTTCGTTGACACGTCCCGGATCTGCCGCCAACTCGGAGCGAGCGTTCCTGAAAGGGCGCATTCTTTCATTCAAGAAATCGGCCAGCGCGCGTTTGTCTTCCACGCAGCCGATCTCTGCCGTGCGGCATTCGCGGCCCACGCGTTCCAGCCACTCGGCAGGACCGAATATCTTCTGCAGATCGAACACCGGGCAGATGTCCGGGTTGCCCGGATCGTCTCGCCGCTTGCGTGCGGGATCGGTCAACATTTGCATCACCTTCTTGGCTGTCTCTTCTTCAGAATCCGAAAGCAAGAGGGTGTTTCCATATCTCTTGCTCATCTTTCTGCCGTCGATTCCCCGTACGAGCGGGGTTTCGGTGAGCATCGACTGAGGCTCCGGAAAAACTTCAGTATAGAGATGATTGAATCTGCGGGCCAGTTCGCGTGTGAACTCGAGATGAGGAAGCTGATCCTGTCCAACGGGAACGGCATTGGCCCTATAGACGAGTATGTCGGCGGCCTGCAGCAAAGGATACCCGAGGAATCCGTGGGTTGCAATCTGCCTGCCCTCGTATTCCTCCAATGCTTCCTTATAGGTGGGAACCCTTTCCAACCATCCCAGGGGAGTAATCATAGAGAACAGAAGATAGAGTTCGGCATGTTCCTTCACGTGTGATTGAACGAAGATGACGCTCTTGTCCGGATCCAGGCCCGCCGCGAGCCAATCGAGAACCATATCGGTGATGCTTGCCTGAAGCGCCTCGGGATTCTCGTATTCCGTGGTCAGGGCATGCCAGTCGGCCACCATGTAGTATGTCTCGTTGCCCTCATCCTGCAGGCGTTTCCAATTGCTCAAAGCCCCGAGAAGATGACCTATATGAAGTTTTCCACTCGGGCGCATACCGCTCAGGATCCTCATTTTCCCCATCTGTTTCTCCGATCCGCCCTCTACTCAACCGACCTCATTGTAGTGTCGCATCCTGAAGCCGACACCGAGTTCCTCCTCCGCCAGCTTTCTGCATGCCGCCAGTTCATCATGGTCTATGTCGAGGGCGGTTACGCTGACGTCGGGAATGTATTTCTTGCATTCGCGAATAAAGTCAATAATGGAATTGAAAGTCCCGACACCGAATCTCGGTCTGCAAAGGTCAAAATACTTGTCTGCGTCGGAGCTGTTCAAGCTTATCGAGACCGAATCCACGAGTCCCTGCAACTCGGGCACGATGTTGCGACCATGAATAAGGTTAGCGTGCCCATTTGTGTTGACGCGCACCGTGTATCCGCGATCTTTCAGATGTCTCGCCACCTGCTTTACGACGTCCAGCCGCAGAAAAGGCTCGCCGAGCCCGCAGAAGACGATTTCTCTGGGAGCATCCTGCAGCTCAGGCATGAGCGCACCGATGATCTCGTCGGCGCTCGGGTCGCGCTTCAACGAAAGATTGTGCCCTTTCACATACGGGCTCTTGAGCCGGGTACAAAAAGTGCACTCGTTTGTGCACGCGCCGGTAACGTTTATGTAGAAGGAATCCCTTATGGGATAGACCACAACGTCTCCGTTCTCCTCCGAAGGCAGGCCAAAGAGTTCCACGGCGTTCAAAGAGGTTATGCGATCGACGTCGCCAACGCTCAATCCCTTTATGCGCGCCAACTCTTCACATACAAATCTGACAAAGGCCGGCTCGTTCCTCTTGCCCCGCTTTGGCTGGGGCGAGAGATAGGGCGCGTCGGTTTCCACGACCATCTTCTCGATCGGGATATGCTCGACGACAGACCGTAGGCTTTTCGCATTCGGATAGGTGATCGGTCCGGCAATCGAAATATGGAAACCCCATTCGAGTGCCTTGCGTGCAAGATCTATGTCGCCAGAGAAACAATGCAGCACGCCACCGACAAGCCTGCGCGCATGCTCCGACAATACTTCGGCCGCGGGGCCGTGCGCATCGCGGTCATGAATGATCACAGGAAGGCGAAGCTCTTCCGCCAGCTCAAGTTGGGCCTTGAACGCCTCCTTCTGTTTCTCTCGCGGCGATAAGTCTCTATAGAAATCAAGACCGGTCTCCCCTATCGCGACCACCTTGGGATGTTCGGCAAGGCGGCGCAGTTCCTCGAGAGCGGCCCCGTCCAGAGAGGATGCATCATGTGGATGAACACCCACACTCGCCAGCAGCCTGGAATTCTGTTCCGACAAGAGTACGGCCCGTTTGCTTGACTCGATATCGAAGCCGATGAGAACAGTATGTGTCACCCCGGCATCCCTGGCATTATCGAGAACGGACTGCCAGTCGTCGGCGAATTCCGGCATCTGCAAATGTGCATGGGTGTCTATCATATCTCCACCATCGGAAAAAGCGACGATCCCGATTTTGTCACCGTGCCTTCACGCAGGACACTCCATTTCTCGATTTGCTCGAAGGATATATGCAGAGTCACTCTGCTCCCTGTTCTTTCTCGGTGGATTGTGTCGCACCGCCATTTCCGTTACTATCTTCCTTTTTCTTTTCTTCGGCCTCTGTATAACAGGCATATTCGTATTGGATACAGCACATAAGCCGTCCGCACTGGCCTGAGATCTTTGTTGGATTAAGCGCGAGGCCTTGTTTTTTGGCCATCTTTATGGAGACCGGGGTGAACTCCTCCAGGAACGTTGCGCAGCACAGCGGCCTGCCGCAACAACCCATTCCGCCGACTATGCGCGCTTCATCTCGGACCCCTATCTGGCGCAGTTCAATGCGGGTGCGAAACTGGTGGGCCAGATCTTTGACAAGTTCACGAAAATCGACGCGCGTCTCAGAGCGAAAATAGAAGAGAATCTTGCTCCTGTCAAAGATGACCTCAACGCTCACGAGCTTCATGGGAAGCTCTCGCTCCTCGATCTTATTCTCGCAAACCTTGAACGCTTCTTCTTCGAGCTTGAGCAACTCTTCGCTGCGTTTGATATCGTCGTTCGTCGCTTTTCGAACCGCCTTTATCAGGCATTCAATACACTTTTCCTCAAAAGCGATTGGTTGCGGTTCGATGACGATTTCGCCCATTTTCAGGCCGAGTTTTGTCTTTACTATACAGGCGTCCCCGGGTTTCAGATTCAACCCCTCGGATTGAAATGAATGGAGCCTCCCTGCCTTCTTGAACCTTAGTTTTCCCACTCCTACCATTTGTGCACCTCAGCAGCTTATTCGTATTGACGGACCCTCGCCCATTCTTTGTTTAACCAAATCAGCACGGCGCGGACATATGCAGAAAAAGATAACTCTTTCAGAATCGCATTATTCGTTGCGCAGCCTCAGGAGAAGATCCATAAACACGCGATCCTCTCCTACATAATGAGAGCAGTATTCGGATGCTTCTTCTATATTCTCCATATTTTGCACGATCGCGGGAACGCTCATTGCGTCGGCTTTTTCGTGAAGCAGATCGATCCTGTTACGGTTTATTATGAGTTCTTCGGCGTTTGTCTCTTTCAGAACAAGGGCATCTCTATAGAAAGTAAGCAAAAGCCCGAAGCAATCGTTCAAAAACTCCCTGTAGTACCTATCGACATAGGATTTGCGCAAATCTTCTATGGAATTCTTGATGGTGGAACTCAGTTCCTGGCCCGCGCTCGAAATACTCTGCTCGGCTTCCTCGCTCAGATCGTCCTTCCGCTGGGCAAGGAAACTCAGCAGCCTTTCATATGCAGCCATTCTTGCGGGCAAGGCATGAAGCGAGCGCACAACATTCAGCACAGCGTCCATTCGCTCCGGATCGGCGAATTCCAGCCCGCGCGTGACCTGGCCTCCGGCGAGGTCGGCGGCGACTGCAGCCCTTTGTGGATCTATTTGATAATCCGCTTCGAGTATACATGCAACGGATTCTGCACGAAGCCGGCCGAATTTGATCGGCTGACACCGGGATACAACGGTTGGCAGGACGCTTTGCGGCCGTTCGGTAATGAGAATGAATACGGTAAACCCGGGCGGCTCCTCAAGCGTCTTAAGTAATTTGTTTGCGGTCCCGATACCCAGCCGATCGGCTCCGCAAAAAATAAACACCTTGTACTTCCCTGTCACCGGACGCATATATGCGAAGGGAAGCAATTCTTCAACCTGATCAACAGTGATCGTCGAAGACCGTTTTGTGGGCATGATGACGCGGACATCCGGGTGCTTGCTCTTCTCGATCAACCGGCAGCTTGAGCATTCTCCGCAGGGGCCATTATCCCGGTAGGATTCGCAGTTCAACGCCCTCGCGAAAACATTGGCGGTGAGTTTCCTGCCGACTCCCGTCGGCCCGATAAAAAGGTAGGCATGGGCCACTCTGTCCTTGTCTATTGCCGACTGGAGTGCGCGAACGGCAGTGGTCTGATCAAGAATTTTTCCAAAGCTCATGTTACCTTCACCAGGAAGGGCTCAACAAGTGAAACCAGTATCCTGTGCACGTCCTCGATAGAGTCGGCTACGGGAACCACTTTAATTCGGCCAGGCTCCGCTTCCGCAATCCGGAGATATCCTTCCCGGACCCGGCTGTGGAAATCCTCATCTTCCTTTTCCATTCGGTCGCCGACGCCGTCTCTGGCAAATTCGTTCTTGGCCGCAACCGCTCGCCTTATTCCGATCCCGATGTCCAGATCGAGCAAGGCCGTCAGGTCTGGTTTGAGTGCATTTGTTGCCATCTCATTCAGCTTCTCAATCGCCGCGATCTCGATTCCGCGGCCATACCCCTGGTAGGCGAGTGTGGCATCGCAGAACCTGTCACAGACAACCCAATTCCCCTTATCGAGCGCCGGAATGATAACCTCCGCAACCAACTGCGCACGGGCTGCAAGAAAAAGAAGCAACTCCGCGATCGGTGTGGGAGCGGAATCGGCCGGAGCCAGCAAAATGCGCCGGGTCTTTTCCCCCAAATCTGTCCCTCCGGGCTCGCGAGTCTCCACGACATCCATTCCCTGGCTCCGGAGATAATCACAGAGCAAGGTCGCCTGCGTCGTTTTGCCGCTTCCCTCCACACCTTCCAGAGAGATAAATTTGCCGCGCTTACTCATTTATATCCTTTTGATTGAGCGCGTCCCGCACAGATTTGGTCGATCTGAGAAAATCAAGTATCCTCTCGTATTCGCCTTCGGTCACATACATCTCAAATGTTTCAAGATCGTGACGGAACATGACCAGGGCCTCCGTGATTTCTTCCGGATTGGTCATGCAGATATCGGCCCACATTTCCGGATCGCTCGAGGCAATGCGAGTGGTGTCGAGAAATCCCTTGCCAACCAGAGCGCCATGTTCTTCGCTCAGCGTCCGCAAGCCGGCAACCAGCAATGCGGCAACGATGTGCGGGAGGTGGCTGGTTTGAGCCATAACTCGATCATGGATCCTTGCCCCAAGTTCGGCAACTCTCCCGCCAAAACTCTCCCACATCTCCCTGACGACCTCCGCCACCGCAGGGTCGGTCAAGGATGTGCATGTTAGAAATACGGTCGCTCCATAAAACAGATTCGCCGAGGCATATTGAACGCCTTTTTTCTCGGAGCCGGCAAGAGGATGGCTTCCCACAAAACGAGGACCGACCCTTGGCAGTTGTTCGACAGCGTCCACAATTGCCTGCTTGGTGCTCCCCACCTCAGTGATGATGCAGTCTTCTTCGAGCACATTCTCTAGTTCGGCGATAATCCCGGCCACGGAACCAGCAGGTGTGCAAACCACAATGAGGTCCGCTCCTGCAGCCGCTTCAGAGAGATCGTCCACTGCCTCATCTATCGCGCCCTTCTCGAACGCGGCCTCGATCGAGGCCCGACTCCTTCCCAATCCAACAACATTTCCGCAGATCCCGTTCGCCTTAAGCGCGAGTCCGACAGAGCCGCCCAGAAGCCCGACTCCAATTATTGCAGCCTTGTCAAAGACCAAGCTCATTGCATTTCTATATCAGCATCAGCCGAATCGCCGCTCGCTACGATATCAATAGCGTGTTTCAGGCTGAACCAGCCCTCATAGAGTGCTTTGCCTATTATCATTGCCTCGATGCGCCCCGGCGCCAACTGCGAGATTTCAGCCACGTCAGACAGGCTCGATATTCCGCCCGATGCGATGATGGGAATGGATACGCCATCGGCCATCTTTTTCAATGCGTCCAGATTCGGGCCGGCAAGCATGCCATCGCGGGAGATATCGGTATATATGATGAGCCCCGCGCCCTCTCCCGCAACCCTGTTGCCGAATTCGACCGCGTCCGTGTCGGTGACGTCGTGCCAACCCTCAATTGCGACCTTGCCACCATGGGCATCGATCCCGACGGCAATCTTATCGCCGAACCTGCTGCATGCATCCCTGAGCGCTTGCGGGGATCGGAGCGCAGAGGTGCCCATTACGGCCCGGTTTACCCCTATCGCAAATACGCGCTCGAGGTTCTCCACCGTCCTGTTGCCCCCGCCAAATTGGATCGGGATGCTGATAGCCCCGCGTATCGCCTCAAGGGCATCCAGATTCCTGGGTTCCCCTTCAAAGGCGCCATCGAGGTCTACCACATGAAGCCATTGCGCTCCCTGCTGTTCCCACTTTCGCGCCATCTCTGCGGGATCGCTCGAATAGATCTTCTCTTTGTCGAGCCTGCCCTGTTCGAGCCGGACGCAATGGCCGTTTCTGAGGTCAATCGCCGGAAGAATTACCATTCTTACCCAAGATGCGCTTTGGCAACTTCGGCCAACTGGCTGAACACCTGGCGGTCATTCACGGCAAGTTCCGCCAGCATCTTTCGGTCCACTTCAATCGAAGCCTTGTTCAGTCCATCGATGAATCTGTTGTAGGAAAGGCCGTTCAGTCGTGCGGCGGCATTGATACGGGCTATCCAGAGCCGTCGGAATTGTCTTTTGCGGGTTTTCCTGTCGCGATACGAAAAACTCAGGCTTCGATTAACGGCCTCGTTCGCGATTCGATACATTCGGCTTTTTCCGCCGTAATACCCTTTCGCCATCTTCAGAACTTTGCGGCGGCGGTTACGTGAAGCTGGGCTGTTGCTCGTCCTCGACATTGTTCAATTCACTCCTTTTCGAATTTCAGCATACATGCGGTCGGATATTGTCAGACGCAGAGAAGTCTCTCTATTCGTCTCTGGTCGGCTTTCGCCACGATGGCGCCTTTTCTTAACTTGCGCTTGCGCGAGCCACTCTTCTTCGTCAAAAGGTGACCTTTATAGGCTCGGCTTCGCTTAAATTTTCCGGATGCGGTCTTCCTGAAACGTTTGGCCGCCCCCCGGTTGCTTTTCATTTTGGGCATTTCCTACCCCCTTTCCCGGGATCGGGCAAAAATATACCCATCCCCATCTATGGAACGCATTGGGCTGTTTTTTCAGAGCATACTACCGGTTTTCTAAAATACAGGTACGTTTTTGTGCGCAGAGACGCAGGACCGACTGTAGGGGCACGGAGTGCCGTGCCTCTACGAAAGGCAATCAAATACGTCACCGAATTTATGAATTAGAGTACTTAATGTTTGGGCGCGAGCACGAGGGTCATATTACGTCCTTCAAGCTTCGGCTGCTGCTCGACGGATGCTGTTTCCAGAGTATCTTCGATCAGTTTTTCGAGGATTCTTCGACCCAGGTTGGTGTGAGCCATCTCGCGACCGCGGAACCTTACGGTCATTTTCGCCTTGTTGCCATCGGCGAGAAACCCCTGTATGTGTTTAAGCTTGAATTGGTAGTCGTGTTCCTCGGTCTTCGGCCGAAACTTCATTTCCTTTACGACCACCGTGTGCTGGTGCTTTTTTGCCTCCTTGGCCCGTTTGCTTTGCTCGAACTTGTATTTGCCGTAGTCCATTATTCGGCAAACAGGAGGAGTTGATTTAGGAGCTATCTCTACGAGGTCCAGCCCTTCCTCCTGAGCCAGTCGGAGACCTTCTTCGGCCGACACAACACCGATCTGCTCGCCATCATCTCCGATAAGGCGTATCGCCTTGGCTCGTATCCGTTCGTTTACTCTGGTGAGATCAGCTTTTTCTTTTTTGTAGAATTTTCTTATCGCGCAACACCTCCCAACACCTTAAATCGGTCAGACAAAATAAAAAAGGACGGCAGAATGCCATCCCCCTCGCGATTTCGCGCGCGAGACCTTCACAAAACCCTGTGAGCAACCACTCTCTGTGGCACAACAGGGTGAGAAGCTATGGCTTCTGCTTTCAACGCATATACGACTTTTCAAGTTGTATCTATCTCTTTTCTCCATAAATACTAACACAAACTCGCCGAATTTGTCAAGGGTGCAGATAGCGTTCCTGATGACAGTACCGTTCCATTTTCCGGCAAGTCTTTTCGGATTCCTCGGGTGATCTCCTGATGCCAGGCGCACCCGGCCCGCTTTCCCGGCGTTGTCTTTCCGGTCTATTTGAGCTTTCCAAGCTGTTCTCGGGCGTCGCGGTACCCTTGCTTGATGTATCTTCGTGCTTTTGAGGGATGAAATCTCATCAGACTCAGCATGCCGAAGCCCTCGAGATAGCTGGTCGGTTCAATGATGTGGACCTCTATCCCCTGATGCATTGCGTCCGTGAAATCGCGGTGCAATATGCCGCCGCTGCCAGTATGGACCCACATTACATCATAGAAGCGCATAAGCACCTGATAAATATTGTTGAACTTCCTCTGTTCCGGCAGGCTTCGCCCTATACACAGGAGCATAAAGATGCGGGTGGCCCCTCTTCGAATTGCATGCTCAAATGGGACATTCCATACAAATCCACCGTCGCACCAATAGTCACCCTGATACCTTACAGGCGGGTAGAGGCCGGGAATCGTGTAGCCGATTCGAGAGATCGCCCGCATGTCTTCCGCCGTCTTTTCCGTTCGATTTGATCTCAATTCGCCGGTTCCCCTGGTCAGGTTGCTCAGGATGAACGAGACCTCGATTCTGTGTCGAAAAATCTCCTCGAAATCGAGAAAGCTCTCGATCCGCTTGAAAGCTTTTTTCATGGAGAGGAACGAATTGCCCAAAAAGATGTTTTCCCTGAGACTGACACCGGGCAGGAACGGATGCGTTTTGAACGAGGTCCAGAATGTCTCCATTCGCTCGATGCCGCCGGTAGCGTAGAGACACGAATTGATGACCCCGATGGAACTCCCGATCATGATATCGGGCTTGATACCCATTTCCTCCAGATACCGCATCGCGCCTACCTGATGGGCCCCTCGCGAAGCGCCTCCCTGAAAAATAATAGCGGTCTTCTGTTTTTTTTCACGACCGGCCCGTGCTTTGCGCGCCCCTGTTTTTTCCTTGCCCTCGGCCATCACTCCTCCTTGAAAGTATAAAAAAGAAATAGACCCCTTTCACATGCTTTTTATACTCTACAATCATATCACCGATTTCTTTCGGATTCGATACCGTGAATAGATGGGACGGAAAGAAGGCACATCAAGTAAGCAGCGCCCGCAGGTCTTCCACCGAATCGACCAGGTATGTGGGATGGACAGCGCTCAGTTCTTCAACCGTCCCGTACCCATATGTAACACCGATAGAATGGATTCCGTTATCGCGGGCGCCATAAATATCGTGTTTGCGATCGCCGACCATGATCACCTTCTCTTTCGAGATGTCCCTGAATTTCAATAAAGCCCGGCGGATGATTTCTGATTTGGAGACGCCGGTCGGCTCAAGCTCGCTTCCGGCAACGAAAGTGAAGTACTCGCGAAGGTCGAAGTGTATAAGAATCTTCTCGGCAAATGGCGTCGGCTTGCTTGTCGCGACGCCCATCGTTTTCCTGCAATCGGCCAGATGCATCAACAATTCAGGTATCTTCGGATAAACGGCATTCTCATAAATTCCTGTATCCGAGAAATACTCTCTATAAAACTCAATGGCTTCCAGGGCCGTCGGCTCGTCGAAAGAATAATGTTGTTTGAAAGACTCATATAATGGCGGACCTATGAATGATACCAGCCTCTCGGGATTGTCTTCCGGGACACCAAGCCTGAATAATGCGTATTGAATCGATTTCGTTATCCCTACTTGAGGATCGGTAAGCGTTCCATCGAGATCGAACAGCACAAGATCATACATTGTTTCTCTCGTAAACAATCCTCCCGCCGACGATGGTCATCACCACCTCGGCATCGGTAATCTGTTCAGGCGGAATCGCCGTGATATCGCGGTCCAGAACCACGAAGTCAGCGCATTTTCCGGGTTCGATAGATCCAAGATTCGCTTCGTCGAAGGAAAAGTATCCTGCCTCCGAAGTGTACAGGCCTATCGCCTCGCCGACGCCGAGTCTCTCCTCCGGACCGAATTCGGCGCCCGAACCGGTCAGCCGCAGGACGGCATCACGTATTCCGGTGAGCGGGTCCGCAGGCGCCACAGGCGAATCGGATGCACCCGCAACGCGAACGCCGTGATTGATCAGGGACCGATAGGGATAGAGACGATGCCCCCGCTCGGGGCCGAAAGCCTCGAGGAAGCCGTCACCGACAAGCGAAAAGAACATCGGCTGGCTCGAAACAAGTATGTTCATGTCCGCGGCCCGCTTTATCTGTTCTTCCGTGATATTGCCACAGTGTTCAATTCGGTGGCGAAGCGGATTGTTACTCTTCGGCCCGAGCACATTCTCGTATGCATCAAGCAAGATGCCGATGGCGGCATCTCCCTGTGCATGGACGGCGATCTGATATCCGGCTTCATGAAACTTCTCGATTTTGGAGACTGTTTCGTCACGCGTGCTCAAGAAAATGCCGGTCTCCTCGCTGTTGCAGTAGGGTTCGGACACGGCGGCGGTTCGGTTGCTCATGCCGCCGTCTATGAACATTTTTATCGCCCCGACCTTTACCATATCGGTACCGTAACCACACGTGATTCCGGCATCCAGCAGGGTCTGGGCGGCAAAATCGATATTCATCGTATAGATCCGCAGATTCAGCCTTCCCAACCTTTCCATTTCCTGATAAAGCTGAAGGGCCTGGGGAACCACATATGCCTCGTGCAGGCTGGTGATACCGGCCTGATTATAATGGCTCACGGCGGTCTCAATCATTCGGACGCGCTGTTCAAGGGACAATCCGATGAATTCCTGCATGAAGAGCCCATTGATCGGGTTCATAACCGCCGATTCTTCGAGGATACCATTTGGCTCGCCTGTATCCGGGTCGCGCCGGATTTCGCCGCCGGGCGGATCAGCAGTATCCTTGCCATACCCAAAAATATCAAGCGCCATCGAATTTGCGACACCCGCGTGACCCGACACCTGGATCACAAGAATCGGATGCTGGGTGCTGGCACGATCCAGATCCTCGCGCGTGAGAGGACGGTTCTCTTTGAGGTGATAATGGGCGTAGCCCCATCCTTTTACCCATTGGCCGGGGGGAGTTTTGTCCGCCTCGGCACGGAGTCGATCGACAATGTCATCGATGCTCTCAATGCCCGAAGCGGCCCGGCAGTCGACCGAACTGACCAGATATCCATAAAACGAGAGATGGTTATGGGTGTCGATGAAGCCCGGCAACACGGTCTTTCCGCCCAGATCGATGGATCGGGTGGAAGGACTTTCAAATCGGGCCACATCGTTTTCGCTGCCTACCCCGAGGATCTTTCCCCAGTTCATGGCAACAGCAGAGGCCCGGGTGTCGGAGGAATCCATAGTTATGATATTTGCGTTTTTAAAAATTACATCCATGCCTACACTCCTCGCTTTCTGAAACAATGGCTCTACTATATGGCAAGTGATCAACCCGTTAAAGAACACTTGACAATTCCGACACGAGACCGCCCCGGTATCCCGGGTTTCTCTACATGCTCAAGTTCACCTTTACGGAGCCAAAAATATTGATCGCCTCACCATTTATGGCGCTTGCCTCCTCGCCCGCCAGATAGAGCGCAAGCCCGGCAATCTGGCTTGTTCTGATGATCTTGTCTCCGGCCTGCTCTTTGATGGTGTCAGAGACCATATCGGTTGCGACGAAACCGGGGCATATCGCGTTGACGGTGATGTTAAATGGGGCCAGTTCTTCGGCCAACGCCTTCGTAAATCCGACAACACCGTGTTTCGAGGAGCAATATGCCGTCATAAAGGGATGGCCGATCTTGCCGCTACGAGAGGCTATATTGATTACCCTGCCCCACCCTCGTTCGATCAAGAAAGGGGTCACGGCTTTCGTACAATAGAAGGTCCCGATGAGGTTTATCTCGATGACACGCAGCCAATCCTCCGGTTCCGTGCTGACGAGAGGGCCGGGGCCCAGGATGCCCGCATTGTTCACGAGAATATCGACTTGGCCAAATGCGCTCATGGTCTTGTCGACCATCCTTTTGACGTCCTCCAAACACGAAACATCCGCGCTTACACCGACGGCCTCGCCTCCGGCGCCTGCGATCTCTTCGACAACCTCCACCACCTGATCTGAGCTGCGGGCGGAAACTACTACTCTGGCCCCTTCGCGGGCAAAAAGAAGGGCTATCTCTCGCCCTATCCCTCTTCCGCTTCCGGTCACAAGTGCGACCTTGCCTTCCACCTTCATTTCTGCCTCCTCCCCCTCCCGCTCATTATGCTTCGCTTATCAGGTTTGCATCTCTCTCTTTGACTTTTCGGGACAATCAGGGGCCTGCGACAATTCTCCGGCAGAGAGCTATAAGAGTGTTTCTGCCGAGGTGGCGCTTGCCGCCGGAAGATAATATCGCTCAGTATAGTCCTTTACCATGCGATCGGCATTGAAACGCCATCCGAGGCTCCGGATGGCGGCCTTCATCCGTTTCACCCACCGAACCGGAACTCCGCTTGCGTCACGGTCATAATAAAGAGGAATCACTTCATTCTCAAGTTTTTCATAGAGGAAATCGGCATCTCGCTGATATTGTATGCCATGGTCATTATGCATGCCGCCGTGACCGATCGCGAAACCATTGGCGCCGTCATACGCTTCGTTCCACCAGCCATCGAGAACAGACAGGTTTAATCCCCCGTTGAGAACGGTTTTCTGACCGCTCGTACCGCACGCTTCCAGCGGTCGATGGGGATTATTGAGCCAAACATCCACCCCCTGCACAAGGTGGCGGCCGACGTTGTAATCATAATCTTCCACGAAGACGATTCTCATTTTGTATTTGGGGTTCAAAGAATGTTGCGCTATCCGCTGCAGAATCCGTTTTCCCTCGTCGTCGCGGGGATGCGCCTTGCCGGCGAAAATGATCTGGATCGGTCTTAGAGAATAGGCCACGAGTTTGGCCAGACGCTCGGGCTGGGCCAGAATCATATCCCCCCGTTTATACGTCGCAAACCGGCGGGCCGAGCCGATGGTGAGGTATTGAGGATCAAGTATCTGGTCGATCTGCTGGAGTGTTTGCTGATCGCCCAGCCGCTCCGCCTGCTGGGCCAAGCGCCGTCGCACGAACCGGATAAGACGCATTTTCAAGCTCTGGTGCGTCTCCCACAGCTCGCCGTCATCGATTTCGTTCACCTTCTCCCAGACATCCGGATGGATCATCTTGGTAACCCACTCCGGTCCGAGACGCGTCGCAAATAATTTGTTCATCTGCGGAGCCAGCCATGACAATACATGTACGCCGTTGGTTATATGGCCGATGGGGACTTCCACTTCGGGCCGTTCGGGCCAGAGGCAATGCCACATCCGACGGCTGATATCCGCATGAATCGCCGAGACGGCGTTTGCCCTGCGAGAATTCTTCAGAGCAAGAACCGTCATACAAAAGGGCTCATTCTGATCGGAGGGATTTACGCGCCCCAGGGCCATGAATTTCTCATGAGATAATCCTAATTTTTCTCTCAAAACTCCCAGATGTTCCTCGACTAAATCCGGTGCGAAGCGGTCATGGCCTGCTTCCACAGGCGTATGCGTGGTGAGTACGGTATACAGCGATACCCGGCGACGGGCCCGCTCAAATGAAAGCGCGTCGTCTTCCATTACACGGCGGATTTCCTCCAGGATCGCGAATGCACTATGGCCTTCGTTTAGATGCAGCACTCCGGGAAATACGTTCAGCGCCTGCATTATGCGCGCGCCACCGACTCCCAGCAACAACTCCTGTCGTATACGAACGCGGTGACCTCCGCCGTAAAGCCGAGAGGTCAGCCCACGATCCTCATCCGAATTCCCTTCCACGTTCGAATCGAGCAGCAACAGGCGAACACGTCCGACGCGCAATTCCCAAACACGAGCTTTAAGGCTTCCGTCCCGCGTATCGACACGAATATACAGAGGTTGTCCCGAGGCATCGGTCGCCGGCTGCAGGGGCAGCGATGTGATATCGAGATCGACGTATTCCTCCCCCTGCCACCCATCCCGGGTCAGACGTTGGCTGAAATACCCCTGGTGATAGAGAAGACCGATTCCTATGAGGGGTATCCCAAGATCTGAGGCGCTTTTCAAATGGTCGCCGGCAAGAACTCCGAGACCACCCGAATAAATCGGCACGGATTCATGCAGGCCAAATTCGGCCGAGAAATATGCGACGGGCCGGTTTCGAAGGTTTCCGCAGTTAACAGCGCCCCATGTTCTTTCATTTTCGAGATATTCATTCAGACGTCTGAAGGCATAGTTGATTCGGCTATGGAGCACAACTTCCGCAGCTCTTTGCTCGACTTGCTCCGGACTCACTTTGTTCAGGAAGGCGATTGGATTATGATCCACTTCGCGCCAGAGCTGGCCGGCAGGGTCCAGCTCGCTGAAAATACTGATGACATCCGGATGCCACGACCACCAGAGGTTCTCGGCCAAAACCCGAAGTCGTTCATGAAGATGATTACTGGGATCAGCCATTAGAATGCCTCCTTACTCGTCTCTCGTTCGTGTTGCCGGTTGCCCCTCGTGCATAGGATGAAACAGAACGCAATAAGGGATGATAATACGGCTCTCTTGCCCAGACATGGGATATCCTCGTAATAGTCTTATGGAAGTATACAGTAGAATTTTTGTTTTGAAAAGTGCTTCCGAACGCTTTATCAAAAATTATTATCCCAGCAACCTCAATAATCCCTATGCGATCAAGCTATAGAAGGTCGCGACACTCAGATTGTGTGGGAACAGAGGAGAAACGAATCGCAAGGCGCCCTTGAGAATTATAAAGGAGACATGACCGTCTGAAGACTTCGATCAGGCTTCAAGTTTTGATCTACCGCTCTCGATACGACTACATTATTGACATAGGACTCTAACAAGCGGTATAATTTATTAAACATACTGGTGTTTTCTCTCATTCACAAGTCGATTTGCCCAACCGGAGGAACAAAGCCATGCAAAAGGCGATGACCAAAGCTCAGTTGATTTCCACTCTCTCACAGGATACCGAGATCCCCAAAAAGCAAGTTGCAGACCTGCTGGATCGATTGGCATCTCTTGCATACGAAGAAGCCAAGAACGGTTTTACCATTCCGGGAATTGGCAAGCTTGTTGTGATGGATCGCAAAGCTCGTATCGGTCGCAATCCGGCGACCGGCGAAACCATCAATATTCCAGCCAAGCGCGTGCTTAAGTTCAGGATAGCCAAGGCCGCTAAAGACGCAGCTCTCGATTGACGACAAATCAAAGGACCGATTTCTCTCTGCCGGGCAGTAGTGTCTTTACTGGCGAACCGGGTTAATTCGGCCAAGTCAGGACACGAGAGAACGAGGGGCATTTGAGAAAAAAACCAATTGATAGCGCTCTGAATAGATAGGAGGGCACCAATGGGAAGAATGGAAGAAACTCTCAAAGGAGAAATCGCGCGACTGGCCAGAAAGGAGATTCGGCCCGCCATTGATCCATTGTCCAAAGAGGTGCGCGAACTCAAGCGGACAATCGCTCAGCTTGTGAAGACGGTAAATGTATTGAAAAAGGCCGCGGACCAGAACGCCCTGACCGGACTCGTCACAGCATCTCCAGACCAGACATCCGGCGACGGGATCAAGACGACGCGTATCTCCGCGAAGAGTATCAGAGGGCTTCGAAAGAAACTGGGTATCACCCAGGAAAGACTCGCGATCCTCTTGAACGTGAGCGCTTCTGCGGTCGCCTTCTGGGAACAGAAGCGCGCCACCCCGCGAGGGAAAAATAAGGCGGCGCTTTTGACACTTCGCAAGCTCGGTCGGAGAGATGTTAAAAGGCTTCTTGCAGAAAAGGTGATCACCGACGGGAAAAAGACTGCTGCAAAGAAAGGCCGCGAGAAGATAACGCAATAATCATTACACAACTCCTTGCATGCCTGATACAGTCCAATTCAACAACGAGTTCAGGCAATTCCGGTTCACCCTGAGCCAGCCCTTCCATACCTGGGGGGGGTTATGCGTTTGGCCCTTTGCTTTCATCCCAAGCGCTGTGCATCACCTGATATTCATAACGCCCGAAGCTTATCTACGTTTCCGAGGAAGTTCCCGCAACCTGGCGGGGGCCGACAAATTGGAGGAGCACAAAGCCTACAAACATGCACGCGGCAGTGACGGGAAAGATCGAACGATAGCCCAACGTGTCGATCAGTTTTCCTCCGACTAAAGGCCCGATAATCTGGGCGGCTGCAACGCTGATAATGCTGAATCCGACGAACTCTGCCGTTCTCTCCTGGGGAATAAGATCGAGCATATAGGCCAGGCCGACGCCCATGACGGCTGCAAAGGGGATTGCAGTGAGTGGGACGAGGATGAGTGCCTGCGTCAGATTCTGTGAGAATCCAACCAAAATCTCAGACAGCGCCCATAGCACAAGCATGACCGAGAGGATTCCTTTTCGGCCAAGACGATCGCCGAGCATACCAAGCGGGACCATGAAAATTGTCGCGACCAATGAAAACAACATCAGCGGCTTAAAGGAGTCACCTTCGGGCACTCCCAACTCTTCCACCAAAAAGAGCACCACGAATGCGGAAACCATCCAGAAACCGAGCCACCAGAAGAACTGAGCGACGAAGAACTTTATCACGTTAGTTTCCTCCACAACTCCTCTCAAATAAGCCAGGGGGCTTGCTGTTTCTTGTGTCGCGTCCGGAGACGCTACGGGCTCCGAGATGAGGGCAATAGTTACCAGTACCGTGCCGAAGCAAACAGCGCCGACCAGATAGAATACCTCGGTTGGATGCTTTTCCCAGATTGCCGAACAGACGATGAAGCAGGCGATCAGCCCGAGACTACCGAAGAGGTTCATAACACCGCTGGCAGTGCTGCGCTGTTCCGGCAGTGTGATATCCGGAAGCAGAGAAAGGTAGGGCGTTTCAGCGATCCGGAGCAGAAAATACATCACCCCCGCAACAAGCGCAACCATCCCAAATACCGCCATGTGCGGCATGATTGCCAGGCAGAGGCTCAATCCCAGGATGCCAAAAAAGATATAGGGCCTGCGCCGGCCAAAGCGGCCGAAACTGCGATCGCTGAAATAGCCGACGATGGGAGGAACGATGCAGCCCGCCACTCCGGCAAGGCTGAGCACGAGTGCGATCTTGGACTTTGAATCCGTAAAATTCTTCAAGAAAAGCGGTATAGCGCCGGCATGCAAGCCCCAGAAAAACTGGACTCCGAACCATCCAATACCGAGTATTGCCATTCTTGCGGGGGTGATTTTCAAGGATGTGTTCACTGGCGCTCCCTTCTATCGCGCAGACAACTCAGGTGTGTTCACTCCGAAGATTGTATTTGGTTTGAGTTGTGAAGTCAAACCCTCGTCCTATCGCAGCGATATGGCAGGAGATGCTTCAAAGGGGAGACTCCCCTCAAAGAGTAGAGGGAAAAAGGGACAGAATCTCAGAACGTTTTAAAGAAAGAGCTGCATTGGAAACTAATGCGACCGTGATTGCTCTTTCTGACAGCGTGGGCAGAAGCTCCACTGTTTCTCCATAGTCTGACCGCACTCCGAGCATTTGTCCTTCAGCGCAAAACCGCATGAGGGGCATGCAAGATAGGATTGCTCAATGCGCATCGAACAATTCGGACAGATCCCGGCAGTCACTTCTTCTCCGACAACGACACTCCAGATTTCGCTCAATGCGGTCTGACCTGCAGAAACCTTATCAACGAAGTCGGCCAGCAGCGGCTTCATTCCATTCAGGACTGCGATTCGGTGGAGAGTGGACTCAGGCTCCTCCGACTCGATGGCATTTCGCACCTCATTGTTGATCACGAATAACTCTCCCACGGCAAGACGGCCGGAGAACCCCCGTTGATTGCATTTTGGGCATCCTGCCCCTTTCCTCCAGATCAGGCTGTCGGCATCCGGCAGAAACCTCTTCACCTGTTCCACTTCATGCTCATCGGGTTCGAACTCAATAGAACAGCTTTCGCAGAGCTTTCGTATGAGGCGCTGCGCAAGCACATAGAGGAGCGTCGAGCTTACAAGATACGGCGGCATCCCAAGATTGATAAGTCGCGTAACGGCTGATGGAGCATCATTTGTGTGGAGAGTGCTCAGCACAAGGTGCCCTGTCATCGCGGCGCGAAGAGTTATCTCCGCCGTTTCCGAATCGCGGATCTCACCAAGCATGATCACATCCGGGTCCTGTCTCAATATCGATCTGAGCACATAAGGAAACGTGAGCCCGGCTTTTGGATTTACCTGGACCTGGGTCAACTTCGATATCTCGTATTCCACAGGATCCTCAACAGTGACCATGTTGATAGTTGGACTCTTGATTTCGCGGAGCATCGAGTTCAGGGTCGTGCTCTTCCCCGACCCCGTCGGCCCCGTGACCAGGATGAGCCCTTGCTTGCGGGAATTGCAATGCCGTACCTGCTCCAATTGGAGAGGTGTGAAGCCGAGGTCTTCGAGCCTCACGTGGCTTCCCTTTCTCTCTAGCAGCCGTATTGCAACCTTCTCCCCAAATATTGTGGGAAGCGTAGAAATGCGAAGATCATAATAGCTCGAACCAAGCGAAATCCGGATCTTGCCGTCTTGCGGTATTCTCTTGTCGGCGATATCCATGTCGGCCATGATTTTGATTCGAGAAACAACCGGTTTGTGTATCCATCGAGGCAGATGATGTTTTTCGTAAAGCACACCGTCTATTCTGTCGCGAACAATCAGGGAGTCAGCCTGCGGCTCTATGTGAATGTCGGTTGCATGCTCCTCGATGGCTTCATTTATGATGATGTTGACAATTCTGATTATTGGGGCCTGCTGACTTTGCACCTTCAGGTCGGTAACGCTCTCATCCCGTCCATTCCCATCATCAGCCAACTTTACAACCTTGAACAATCCGTCAAGCTCAGGAAGCGATTTGGAAATGTCAGCAACGGTCTCGGCTCGGTGAAATTTCCTGATTACTTCTTCTATCTGCTCACGATCAGCAACGGCAATCCTAATCTCACATTTCGTTGTTTGCTTCAGATCGTCAATCGCCTGGAGGTTCAGAGGATCCGCCATAACGACAATAAGCTCGTCGTCCTCTCGCCTGATGGGAGTGCATCCATATTTTAATGCCATTTTCTCTGGAAACATTTTGATGGAGTCCGCATCAACCTCAGTCTTCTCGAGATCGAACAGAGGAATCTCCAATTGGAGAGCGAGCATCTTGAGGAGGTCCTTCTTTGCGATCCGTTCAGTGTCCACAAGTATCTCTCCGAGCCGCTTTCTATTGGAGCGCTGCTGGCTTTCCAAAGCCCTTTCCAATTCTTCTTGCTTAATAAGTCCATTCTTGACGAGAAGATCGCCGAGCCGCATCTGCATTACGTATTTCACCTCCAAATCCGAAGCAAACAAGCAAATCAGAGAATCTTATTAAAAAGGTGCATGGGCGGTGTGGATTCCCTCAGTTGATATCCACCGCCGTAGCCCGGGTTTACAGCTTGAAAATAAATCAACACCAGAGCTTGCGTAAACAGAATGCCAAAAATGGTCGCCCTTTATGGTCCCTGAGTGGCCAATTGTGCCGATTTATGTCCATAAATGGACACGATCGCTCATAACCCTGAAACAATCGAACAAAGAACCGGTCTCGCACTCCTTTCCTCCAAACAGGGTTGAACGCTCAATCATGGCAATTGTTATTGACTCGAATCGACTGCAGGCAATCTGCCCTAAAATAGTCACAACACAATTACTTTCAATACGCTACAAGGCCACCCACGGGTTTGTCTTCCGGCCTCATGGCCTCAAGTAAGCCTCCAAATTACCCTGCGGCAGCGGTATGAATATTGGAGGACTTTACCCTTTCACATCCCTATGAGACAATTTCGAATCCATCTGAGTGCGCATCCACCAAATTCTGAGAGTGTAGTCGGCAAGTCCTGTGCCAATGCTACATCGTGTATTGTTAGCATGTCCGAACACCCAGCCACTACAAATACTTTTGGTCCACCTGCGTACCCACCATAGATTCCCTTTTGTCTTTTCCCCGAGAAGGTCTGATGATTTCCACACGTTACATAATCTTGACCCGAAAATGTCGATTGCTCTAATCAGCATCGGGGAACCTGAAAAATTTTCGTACAGGCAGTTGTGACCCAAAAGAGGTGCACATCACAATGAGTTGAACGGTCACAGACCTTGTGTTAAGATAGAGGTTGAAAAATGAGTCACATGAGGGATTTAAGGGAATGTATGAGTTAACCGTAAAAAGCACATTTTCGGCGGCCCACAGTCTGAGGGATTATGAGGGTCCGTGCAGCAGATTACATGGACACAACTGGGTTGTCGAGGTTGTCGTTGGCGGCAGTGAACTCCACCCCAATGGAATGCTCGTGGATTTTGGCGATGTTAAGAAAGCCGCTTCCGATGTGCTTTCACATCTCGATCATCAGAACCTGAACGAGATCCCCCCGTTCGATCAGACCAATCCGACCTCAGAAAACCTCGCGCGGTGGATCTATGAACAGGTAGGAGAACGAGTAAACACGAGCGGTCTGAAGGTCACGCGGGTCAGCGTGCGAGAGGCGGAAACATCGTGCGCGACCTACTTCGAGAGCTGCAGTGAAGGTTAACGAGATCTTTTTCAGCATCCAGGGCGAATCCACATGCGCAGGGCTTTTCTGTGCATTCGTGCGGCTGAGCGGCTGCAATTTGCGCTGTGGCTATTGCGACACAAAATATGCCTATGATGAAGGCACAGAGCAAACGATAGCGCAGATAATAAGTTCTGCCGCCCGATTCCCGGCAAAGCTGGTCGAAATCACCGGCGGTGAGCCCCTTCTGCAGGCGGACACACCTGCTCTGATTACCGCTTTCGCCGATGCCGGCGACAAGGTGTTGGTTGAAACAAACGGAAGCGTCTCGCTTCGCGGTATAGATGAGCGGGCGACTGCGATCATGGATATAAAGTGCCCGGGCAGCGGCATGTCTGAACACGTCCTGTGGGACAATATCGACCTGCTCAGACCCCGGGACGAAATAAAATTCGTGCTCACGGACCGGGCCGACTATGACTGGTCGCTCAATGTAATCGACCGGTATCGGCTGAACGACAACCATGTCGTGCACCTGTCACCCGCCTTCGGGATGTTGAAACCTGACCGACTGGCGTCGTGGATGCTTGAATCGAGAATGCCCGGAGACGGGCTCAATGTGCGACTGCAACTGCAGCTTCATAAATATATTTGGCCGCATGTGGAAAAGGGTGTGTAGATGCCTGAACACAGGCTGGCGATAGCGCTTGTAAGCGGAGGGATGGATAGCTGTGTCTCGGCGGCGCTTGCGGCGCGGGATCACGAACTCGCCCTGCTCCATATCAGCTACGGCCAGCGAACAGAAAAGCGAGAACTGCGCGCTTTCAATGAAATAGCCAGGCATTATGGCGTAGAACGAACCATGGTGGCCGACATCAGCTACCTCGGGGCAATCGGAGGATCCAGTCTGACCGATGCAAACATAGAGGTTGAGCGGGCCGATCTTGAAAGAAACGGCATCCCGACCAGTTACGTTCCCTTCCGAAACACGCATTTTCTTGCCATCGCGGTTTCGTGGGCGGAAGTGATTGGCGCTGAGAAAATCTTCATCGGGGCGGTCGAGCCGGACAGCTCGGGCTACCCCGACTGCCGGGAGGTCTATTACGAGGTGTTCAACCGGCTGATTCGGGTAGGAACAAAACCGGAAACCCGCATCGAGATTGTCGCCCCACTCATAAAGATGAAGAAGTCAGAGATTATCGGGCAGGGTGTCGAGCTCGGCGCCCCGCTCCATCTGACATGGTCATGCTATAAGAACAATGATGTGCCCTGTGGTGACTGCGATAGCTGTGCGCTAAGGGCGAAAGGTTTCAAAGAGGCCGGCATCGTCGATCCAATTGAGGGGTCGGACCGGCTTGCAGATAAGAAGGGATAAATCGAATTGTCAAGAGAGAACATGAAGGACGTCCAAAGCGAACCCGCCAACCATAATGTGGACGTGGACAAGGTGGGGGTAAAGGACGTCAAATACCCGATAGTCGTGCGGGACAAGGCAAGAAAAGAACAGCATACGGTTGCAGACATCAACATGTATGTCAACCTGCCGCATCAGTCCCGCGGCACACACATGAGCCGTTTCATCGAGATTTTGAACAAACATCGCGGCCGGATGTCGATGCACAACATGGAAGAGATATTGTGCGAGGTCGAGGAGGCGCTCGACGCTGACAGCGCACACATCGAGATGACCTTTCCCTACTTCGTCGAGAAGACCGCCCCGGTGTCCCGATCGAAAAGCCTGACCGAATACTGGTGCAAATTTATCGCATCACACAAGGATACCCTTGACTTCATCCTGGAGGTCAACGTACCGGTAACCAGTCTTTGCCCGTGCTCAAAAGAGATAAGCGAGCGGAGCGCCCACAACCAGCGCAGCCTCGTGACCGTGCAGTTGAAGTTCAATGAATTCGTCTGGATAGAGGACATCGCTGCCCTGATCGAAAGCTCCGCGAGTTGCGAGCTTTATTCACTGCTGAAAAGGGAGGATGAGAAATTCGTCACGGAGAAGGCCTATGCCCGCCCCATGTTCGTCGAGGACGTCGTCCGCGAAATTGCGCAGAACCTGGAGGGCGATTCGAATATCACATGGTATACCGTCGCATCGGAGAACTTCGAAAGCATTCACAATCACAACGCGTACGCGTTCATAGAGAAGAGGCCGAAGATTTAGGCCGCTGGTGTTTTGCTGCCTCGTCTGCCCCACATTTGCTTTATCTGGGCGACCTCTTCGAATCGTAGCGCGACGGCTGTCCCGATATAAAAAACAAGTCCGGCCGCTATCGGAACAAACACCTGCAGCAATCTGCCGCCTGTCGTATCCGCGCCAACGACACCGGCGCAAAGCATCGCCACAAAGTACACCCCTCCGCCCATTGCGACAGATAAAACGCACACCTTTACTCCGGACATCAGAATTGAGCCGAGGCCAAGCCCTCCTATTCGTTTCTCGAGGAACACCCACAGGATGATCATATTGATGGCGGAGGAGATGGACGACGCCAGAGCGAGACCTCCCTGTTTCAGCGGGCCCATCAGCAGCAGGTTGAGGCCGACGTTTGCGACCATGGCACAGGCGGCGGAAATCACGGGAATCTTGGTATTTTTCGTCGAATAGAAGGCAAAGGCAAGCACCCTCGATCCCGCAAAAGCAAAAAGACCGGCCGAATAGAACATGAGCGCGAACGCCGTATTGCCCGTGGCAACCGAGTCAAAGCTTCCATGCTCGAACAGAAGCCTGACAATAGGCACCCGCAACACGATAAGGCCGGCCGCGGCGGGAAACATGATAAACAACACGGACCGAAACCCGATCGACAATGTCTCCTTGAGCTTGCTCATCTCTCCGGCGCTTGCGGCGCTCGACATCACCGGCAGGATGGCGGTGGCAATTGCCAGGCCGAACACGGCCAGGGGCAAATGCACAAGCCTGTAAGCATAGTACAGCGAGGATACCATCCCTTCACCCAGGTACCAGGCAAGCATGGTATCGACAATCACATTGACCTCTCGGACAGCCTGCCCGAAGAGCGTCGGCACGAGCAACAGCACTATCAGGCGGAGTCCCGGATGCTTCAGATTCCAGCCAATCCGGAGAGGCATGCCGCACCGCCACAGAAATGGAATCTGGAGCGCAACCTGCAGCACGCCCCCGACCATCACGCCGAGCGCCAGGGCGGATATCGGTTCCTCGAAACTATTCCTGAACAAGTACGCGCACACGATCATCGAGAGGTTCAGCAGCATTGGCGCGTAAGAGGACGAAAAGAAGTTCCGCAGCGAATTGAGGATGGCCATAAACAGGGAGGCAATCCCGATGAGAAGAATGTAGGGAAACATCACCCTTGCGAGCCGGATGGCCAGGAGCAGCTTCTCGTTGGGCGGCCCGAATTCAAGGGTGATGAACCTTACTATGACGGGCGCGAACACAACTCCGGCGGCCGAAATCAGCATCAGCACGGCCGCTGCGGCGCCGAGGGCGACGGCCGCGAGTTCCCCGGCTTCCTTGCGGGAGCGGGAAGTGAGATAATCGGAGAACACCGGTATGAAACCGGCGTTCATGGCCCCCTCCGCCACCATCTCCCTGAGCATGTTGGGAAGACGAAACGCGACAAAGAAGGCGTCGCTCACGAATCGGGGAAAAAGATGGGCGATGACCATGTCGCGTACGAGTCCGAGCACGCGGCTCAGCATGGTGCCTGAACTGATCAGCGCAGCGGAACGGGCGATACTATGTCGAGCGGCCGGACCTTTTGACATGGCGAAATCGTGCTCGGGCTTTACAATCGGGACAAAGATCCACCCGGGAAATGTTGACTTTTGCCTCCGAATTTGCTAACATGTCTCAACTTAGACATAGTGTTGTCAGGAGGTGAACAAGAACACGTGGAAAAAAGCAAGTCGGTCATCAAACGCATCCGCCAGAACGAGAAGCGTCGCATGCGCAATCGCGCGTATGTTTCAAGATATAGGACTGAAATCAAAAAATTTGAAGCCATTATCGAAAAAGGCGACGCCGCAGCCGTCCGCGACATGGTTCCCTACATCACCAAAGTCATCGATAAGGCTGCTACCAAGAAGGCTCTCAGCAAGAACGCCGCATCGAGAAAAAAGTCATCTCTCATGCGACGCGTCAACGCTCTTGGGTAGCGCACAACTCTCTCACCAACAGCTCCAGGTCGATATCGGGGTGCCAGCGGGACGTTGATTTGAATTTGTTGTCCCACTCCACCAATGTGCGATACATGTGTCTCAGTTCGGCGAGCGAGAACGAGTGCACTTGCTCGAAAAAACGGCGCTTGAGAAACGGCTTGACCTGCAAGTTTCTCAGTATCACGTCGTCCCGAACGCCTTCCTCCAACAGACACTTGGCGCGCAGCAGCCTCTTGACCATGTGGTCGAGATGCCACAGAATTCTGAGTTGGTGCTCTCCCTCATCCATGAGCTGTCGAAGCACCGTCCACGCACTCAAAAAATCCCTGTTGGCGATGTGATCGGTCAATTTATAGATCGGCTCTCTGGAGCGGGAGGAGACAAGGGCGTCAACGTCCGCCTTCTCCACCGTGTCCCTGTCACCCATATAGGCAATAAGATTGGTCACCTCGTTGGAGACATCGGAAAGATTGCTGCCCGTGAGTTCAAAGATGTGTTCGACGAGACTCGGGGAGATCTTTTTTTTTCGTTCTCGCAGTTCCTGCCGAATCCAGGCCTTCACCTCGGGCGGCTTTAATGGCCCAAGCTCAACGACAACTCCCGCCTGTGCAATCGCTTTGTAGATGGTTTTTCGGCGGTCCATCCGGTCGGCGCAAAGGATGAGGGTGAGAAAATCTGCAAGGTCGGCGACCGACTCCTGGAGGGCCTCCTGGCTGGCCGCCGGCAATGATCCCGCCTCGCGTATCAGCACCACCCGACGGGGCGCGCCGAGTGGATATGCGTTCAATTCCTGGAACAGCACTGGCGGGTCGGCGGTGGGAGCATCGATCTCCACGAAATTGAAATCTTTTATGCCGTCTCCCAGGGCCACTTCGATTATTTGTGCTGCCAGCCGGCGCGCGAGTAATTCCTCCGGGCCGAGAAGCAGGTAAAGGCGGGAAACATTATCACTCCGCAGACTCTTTGTAATTTCGGCGTAAGTCGTCATTCAGAACCCGGTGGAAGCATGGGTGGAAAATCAGAGCCGGCGGCGCATGCGGATTGCTCACCAGTAGCTGTCGAAACATTGGAAGATAATCGTCTCGACGAGGTCCTCGGTTGCCTCCTCAAGCGCCTCCTCTCGCGTACGTCCGCCCGTAGTCTGGTAGAAATCGGCTCCCCTGATATTATCTTGCTGCCAGATCATCCGGCCGTCCCGTGTATCTTCAAGGGACGCATTCGCTATAAGGGTTATCTTGAATTGACCGATATTGTCGTCCGTGCTGAAGCTTATCGCATGAGCGTCAAAGTCAGCTATCGTTCCCCTGAGCACCAGGTCGGCCAAAGCCGGATTGTCAACGACACGCAGACGTCCGTCGGCCTGGAGTTCGCGGATCAAAAGGTTGGAGACGCGCGTCTGGATATCGGGCTCAAAACTCTCATTCTTGAAGGCGGGAACCGCAATCGTCCGGTAGTCATCTGAGAGGCGGGAATTCGCGACGGTATAGCCGCATCCGAACAGGGCCATGCATATGCACAGGATGACCCACCGCTTCAGGATCGGTCTCACGGCATTTCGCTGAGCGTCTCGCGGGCTTTTTTTGCCCATTGTGTCTCCGGGTATTCGCGTACGATGGAATCGAAATACAGGCGAGCGGAATCGTATTTCATATTGAAATGATAATACATTCCTATCTCGTATTCATGTTCCGCGGCCAATTCCTTCAGTTCGTCCAACTTCTCGCGTGCCTCATCGTCGCGGGAACTGCCGGGATATCTTCTCAGGAAATAGCCGAACTTCGAGATCGAGTCATCGGCGGCGGTTTTGTCATATTCATGCGGGAGCGCCTCGCAGAACTTGCAGTCGGCGCTTCCGAATGCGGCCTCGGTCGCCCACTCGGAGGTCGGGTAGTAGTCGATGACCTTCTGAAATTCGGCGCTTGCTTCCTGGTAAAGCTTGAGCTTCATGTAGCAAAGGCCGATCCGGTACTGCGCCTCGGCCGAGAAGTCGCTGAACGGCCTGTTGTTTATGACGGTGCGATATGTCTCGATCGCCTTGTCGAAATTGCTGCCGCGAATAAGTACAAAGCGCTCCTCGCGCTCAACGCCAAGCTCGAAGAAACGATCGGCAATCTTGCGCTGTTTCTCCAAAACATGGCTGAACAGCTTGGTATTGGGATAGTCGTCAATGACCTTCTGATACGCTTTGACGGCCTCTTCGTGATCGCCCTGCGCCTCCAGGGCCCTGCCGATGGAATATTGTGCGAGATCGCAGTAGTTGCTTTCGGGAAAATACCGGAGAACCTTCTTATACTCGGCCAGCGCCTTCGCCGCTTCGCCGTCCGCCAGAAGATCCTCGCCATATTGAAACTGCAGGGCGCCGGTCTCCTTCGGCTGGCGCTTCGGGTTGAACCAGCGGCCGGCCTCCGGCGTCCATGTCCACGCTGCGTACGAACTGGTGCACGTGAGCGCAAGCAGCAATATGGCGCCTGCGAAAATGGACAGCCTTCCGTATATCCTGAACATCGTTCGTACTCCCTTGCTTCATTCACAAAACCACTTGAGGCCATATTTTATCAGAATGCTGGGGGCATGTCAAAGCCTGGGATGAGCCGAAGAACCGTAAAGGAGGCTGAATTCGCGCGCAGCCGAAATGCCGGATGTATATATGGCATCAAAAGTTCTTGCGCATGCCAGAGGGTCATCACCACCTTTCCTTCCGCCAGAATTCCGGGGACATGGATTTCTCGGTTCCGTGTCCACGGAATTCAACCTAATTCTGCGCTTCTCTTGAGCTTGTTGAAAAGCCCGTCGAAAGAGCGGGGACCCACTCCTCTTCTCTGTCATTCCCGCAGGCCCTAAGCGGGAATCCACAATGATCGGGGTGAGCGACCTGCACAGATTTCTATGGCGTTATGTATATTTTAATGGGGGGCATGATGCTTCATCGTGTCCCCAACTAAATTGCATTGCGCTACGGCAGATCTCAAATCAGCCTTGGCGGTCTCTTTTTATATTTGCCCCGCGTTCCCGGGCATAGAGGGCGAAGCTCGTGTCGGGAAAATCCTTGATAATCCGCCTGAGAACCGACAGCGCGGCGGCGGGATCGTTTCTATTATGGAGATGCAGGTCGGCGATGCGATTCATGACGGCGACACGCTCTGCGGCGGACATGTCACTGGAGAGGGCGAGCGACTCCTCCATGTATTTGACGCATTTATCGAAATCACCCGATTCGTGGTAAAGATCGGCCAGCCTTCTGCGGGGCTCCGGATTTTTCTTGTCTTTCTCGATCGCCTTGCGATACACATCCATAGCGGCCTCGTAGTTGTGCTCGATTTCATATTTCTCGGCCAGATCGTACGTCTCCTTCGCTTTTCCGCCCGATGCGCCCAGGAGAAAATCGGTGATGCCGCCGGTCCATTTGCTTGAGTACCACCACAGCACGATCATTCCCAGGATGATCCCTCCGTAGACCGCAATCGCAACCATGACGTTGTCAAACGACGGCCCCACAACCAGTATGCAAATAATCGCGACCGTAAAGAGCATTCCTAGAAGCATTGTCTTCTGTTTCCTCTATACTGCTGACGGTTAATTCCGTGAATCTTTATCGTGATTTTCATATTGTGTCTTCTGCAAGTCCAATAGTCGCAGGTTCGTGAGGCGACGGGGACTGTCCCTATTTACGGAATCCCGCTTTTTGGATTCGTAGAATACGGACTGTACCCGGAGCTAACGTTTGGTTGCGGCTTTGCCGCGCTATGCCACCGACGGCTCAATAATGATTCTCATAGTACCACAAAAGAAACCAACAAAGACCCGTTATCCGCAGATTACGCAGGTTCACGCAGATTCTGTAGGGGCGCATGGCGATGCGCCCCTATTTGTCATTCCCGCAGGCCTTAAGCGGAAATCCATGTTTTTATGTAGCGTTTTTTCTCCTTTTCCCCCTTTGCCCCGGGGCCA